>JBDTGD010000322.1:0-4157 GCA_039937595.1 Ginsengibacter sp.
ATCATAAATGGTTCTGGATTTTGCATCAGCATTAACTTTTTCGAACTCCATCACATTTTTCAAAAATTGGTTTTCTATTTCGGGTGGCAGACCTCCTTCTCCACCAAACCAGGCACCAGATTCCGCCATCATTTTCATTTTCAAAAAATCATTCTGCATACGCAGATTTTCTTCCGGATCATCACTAAACTTCTCCTCTTCGGGTAAATTATTTTCTCCATTCATAATTGTCAGAATTTAGAAAGTCAATTTAGATCAATAAAATGAATTAAAAAATTTAGACAATAATACCCTCAGCAGCAGTAAAGCAACAAAAAAGCGGAAATTTCATTTGCCTGGATCAATCCGAGTATTTCAAAGCTGCTTGTTGCTACTTTTCGTCAAGTGAACCGATAACTTTCCAATCCATTCCAACGTTATTAAGTATAATTATTTTTGAAGGATTTAAAATAAACAAGCGCTCAATCTCCTTCAGACTTCACCACATCATTTTTTAATTTGGAAGCTTTCTGGACAAGGGTTATAAATTCTTTTCTATATCCCTCTTCATCTTTTCCCAGCGATGATTTTGCCATCTGTAATACGGTGCTAAATTTCGCACTCCCTTTGTACTCGCTGTCACGCAGCAGCATGGCAAAACCCGCCACTGACGCGGCAAATCGGAAATTATCAGAAACATTTTTGAAAGGGATAGATTCATTATTTACTGAATGAACAATCAATTTGCTTTGATTGCCGTCCGGCGCCTTGTAACGAAATTTGATAGTAACCATTTCATTATTGAAAGAAGAAGTCGCTTTCTTTTTGTTATCCTGGTACTTCAAAGGATCTATATCTTTCAGAAAAGAAGATTTTACGCCAACAGGGATAATTTCATAAAGCGCAGTAACCGTATGGCCACTTCCCAATTCTCCCGCATCTTTCTTATCGTCATTAAAATCTTCTTTATTTAGTATTCTGTTTTCATAACCAATAAGTCTGTAACCAGCCACCAGGGCAGGATTAAATTCTAATTGCAATTTTACGTCTTTGGCGATTGTAAAAAGAGTTCCGCCAAATTCATTTACCAATACTTTTTTTGCCTCGTTTAATCCATCAATATAGGCGTGATTCCCATTTCCTTTATCAGCAAGTTCTTGCATTTTATTATCTTTATAATTTCCGATTCCATACCCAAGTACGGTTAAGAAAATCCCTTTATTACGTTCCTGCTCTATCAGCCTAATCAAACCATCATCACTGCTCACGCCCACATTAAAATCACCATCGGTACAAAGGATAATGCGATTATTTCCTTCCTTCATAAAATTTTGCTGTGCAATTTTGTAAGCCATTTGTATGCCTTCACCGCCAGCAGTAGAGCCTCCCGCTTCCAAAGCATCAATAGCGCTTTTGATTTTCATTTTCTCACTTCCATCTGTAGCCGGCAGAGCCACCCCTGCCCTGCCTGCATAAACAACAATGGAAATACGATCATTCTCTCTAAGCTGATCGGTGAGCATTTTCATGGAAGCTTTTACCAGTGGCAATTTCTTTTCATCCATCATAGAACCGGAAACATCTATCAGGAAAACAAGATTAGATGGCGGAAGTTTATCTACTGGAATATTTTTCCCCTGCAAACCAATCAGCAATAATTTATTCTGCGGATTCCACGGGCAATCGCTTATCTCAGTATTGATGGAAAACGGATCCTCACCTGTTGGCTGCGGATATTGATATTTGAAATAATTGATCATTTCCTCTGTACGTACAGCGCCTGTAGGTGGCAGTTGATTATTTTGCAGAAACCGGCGCACATTGCTGTATGAAGCGGCATCTACATCAATAGAAAAAGTTGAAAGCGGATTGTCTGATACTTTTTTAAATCCATTCTCAGTTATATTATCATAGTCTTCAGTATTATAATTGCCTTTATAGAAGCTCTTATCCAGAGGCGAAGGCGAAACCATGATGCCCGTTACCGCTCCGGTAAGCATAGACCTCTTCGCTGTGCCGTAACCAGACATGACAACATCCTTTAAAGCCATGGAAGAAGATTTCAGTTTTACATCAATAACCTTTTGCACTCCAATCTTTATTTTCTGATCCGCGTATCCAATTGCGGAAAACAGGAGATATTTTTCATTTTCGTTTACAGATACACAATAGTGTCCTGCAGCATCTGTAACTGCATATACTTTACCCGCATGAACAGTAGCGCTCAAAGGATTCCCCAATTCGTCTGTTACAGTTCCGGTAATGGTAATATCTTTGGCGGGATGAAATGCTGTAATGCTTATCAAAAAGGGCAACAGCAGTAAAACGACTTTTTTCATGATTTTATATTTTGTTGCTATCAGATGCATGATGAGCACTGACCGCGTGGTGAATTTTAAGAAGGATGCATCTTCTTTAGGAATTGCATAAACCAGGAAAATTTATATTTTAAATAATTTTAAACCATTTGGCTTTTTTAAAAAAAATATTGTCAGCACACAACGATGCAGAACTTGTAGAACAATATAAGTCGGGCGGCGATGTAAATGTGTTGGGAGAATTGTATGGCCGCTACATGGAATTGGCATATGGTGTTTGTCTGAAATACTTTAAAGAGCCAGAAGAAGCCAAAGACGCGGTGATCAATATTTTTGAAGAATTGGTACCCAAACTCAAAAAGTATGAGGTGAGTAATTTTAAAAGCTGGCTATACCAGTTAGCAAAGAACCACTGCCTAATGA
This sequence comes from Ginsengibacter sp., assembly GCA_039937595.1. Classification (GTDB taxonomy): domain Bacteria; phylum Bacteroidota; class Bacteroidia; order Chitinophagales; family Chitinophagaceae; genus Ginsengibacter. The sequence goes on from JBDTGD010000322.1 coordinate 2,721, forward strand.
AATTACGCACCAGAAAATCGCAGCCAGTTACCGTGGATGTGGATATTATGCATTTGGAGGAAAAAAATCATCTTGATAATATAGCGGAGAAAGAAGAACAATTAAATGGTATGGAAAATTGCATAAAACAACTTCCCGCGGAACAAAAGCAGGCCATTCAATTATTTTATCTTAAAGAGAAATGCTATAAAGAAATTGCTGACATGACAGACACGGAGGTCCATCAAGTGCGCAGCTTCATTCAAAACGGAAGACGAAATTTAAAAATATGTATGGAAAAACAGGCTTTGGAAAAAGCATGACCAATGAAAGAAAATCAGAAAAAATATAACGGAATTGATTTTGCACGCTACCTTTCCGGGACAATGCTTCCGGATGAAATGCATGCATTGGAGAAAGCCGCATTGGAAGACCCTTTCCTGTCCGATGCGTTGGATGGTTATAGATATTCAAAAAATTATGAGAAAGAATTGGGCGAAATAAGAATGCGGTTGGATGAAAAAAGAAAACAAAAGAAAGTATTTACAATTTCTTCTCTTTCATCAGGTACCTGGTGGAAAATCGCCGCGATGTTTATTTTATTTGCAGGCGTGGGTTACTTTTTTTATGCAACTAATTCGAAAAAAGAGAATTCATTAGCGCTACAAGAAAACGAAATTAAAAAAGAAACCCCGACAATCAATTCACCTGTCACAAATGATAGCAATGCTTCAGAAGGTAACATTGCTTTTGAAAAAGTCTTACCAGGAAAAGATAAAAACGACAGAGCTAAATTAACCACACCTGTTGCGAAATCGATACAGCCTGCAGTTAAAAATTCCGCTGACGAAGAAGTGAGAATCAGTAAAGAAAAAGATTTTTCGGCTGAACATTTTAAGGATAAGAAAGAGAACTCAGTCGCGACAAGCATTGACAAAACGAGTTTAGAATATCTTACTCAAGCAGACTCGGAGCAAAAATCACTGCTGCGTTCATCAGATACAACTGCTATGGTTGCCGTTCCAGCAACGGAATATTCGAAAGACTCCGCCAATGCAATTGCAATGAATAAAAAGGCTCTTTCTCTCCACGAAGTAGTGGTTACCGGATACGGCACGCAAAGGAAAAAAAATATAACCGGAACCAATTCGGAGAAATTAGAAGGGAAAGCCAGTGGAGTTGATTTAAAGTCATCCCATCCATATCCTAAAGATGGTAAAGAAAAGTTCGACCAATACATTAAAGACAATGCCATCCCAGTTTTAGACTCAATTGGGGAAAGGATCCCAGCAAATATCTTTCTTTCATTTACTTTAAATAAAAGAGGCAAACCCACTCATATAAAAGTGATCGAATCATCCTGCAAACCCTGTGAAAAGGAAGCCATAAAATTATTGAAAACGGGTCCTGATTGGATGGGCAAGCCCGGTGAAGTTGGCAATGTGAGAATACAGTTTT
>JBDTGD010000323.1:0-5634 GCA_039937595.1 Ginsengibacter sp.
AAATTTTGAGTAACAAAATCCTCAATTTTACTAGTGTTTGTAGAAACTTTATGACGAGAGATTTCTCTCTTAACATCGTGTTTTGAGTAAAACTTTTCTTAAGAGGTTCTTTATAATTAGTTAATGATAATTTTCACGTAGATAGAAATTTGTTGTACATACTAGCCTGATAAATTTTTAACGATTAATCCAAAAAACTGGCATGTTATTTTGACTGCAAATAATCATCAAACCTATTTTTTAAACATCTAAAAAAAATAATCAATGAAAACAACAACATCAAAACCCATTAATGGTAAAAAAGAAACAGGCTTCAGAGAATTATTCGAAAATGAACTGAAAGACATCTATTGGGCTGAGAAAGCATTAACCAAAGCAATTCCTAAAATGATTAAAAAGGCGAAATCGCAGGATTTGATTGATGCCCTTGAAGATCATTTGGAAGTAACAAAAGGACATGTAGAAAGATGTGAAAAAGCATTTGAATTGTTGGGCAAAGCAGCAAGCGCAAAAAAATGTGAAGCAATGGCAGGTCTTACAGAAGAAGCGGAAGAAATAATGGAATCAGCAAAAGAAGGAATGGTAAGAGATGCAGGCATTATCTCCGCTGCACAAAAAGTGGAGCATTATGAAATCGCCTCTTATGGCACTTTGTGTGCTTTTGCAAGGACGCTGGGTGAAGATGAAGTAGCCGACTTATTGGAACAAACTTTGAATGAAGAAAAAGAAGCGAATGACAAGCTTACCGAAATAGCGGAATCATCTGTGAACGAAAACGCGCTTCATGAAGAGAATGCTTAATTGAGTCATAATGGTTTTGGCGCGGTGGTAAAGATAGAGGGCCCTTGCTTTTAGCAGGGCTCTTTTATTCAGCAAGGGATCCATTAACAATGAACATGTCCCAGTGACACATAAATAATTATAAAAATAATGACTGTGCTGATACATCCGCCACCTAATTTTTTAGCTCCGTAAGCTGCTATCAAGCCTCTAAAAAGTTTATTCATATTCTTGTATCAGTTTTAAAAGAAAATAAAAATGTAAATTAACAATAATCAATTAAAAAATTATAGTTTCCAGTCTATAATTTTATTCGTCCATGCTTCCCTGAATGGTATGGTGATTTTGATATAGTTATCAGTATATCCTTCCATCATAGCGTTTTTATTTTTTCCTTCGAACAATACTTTCCTGGTCTCACCTGAATGGGATGCTGTGAACTGCTGCATTTTTTTATAAGATAACGAACGCAGGATTTTAGTACGCTCATGCCGGATATTGACCGGCACTATTGGATCTATACTTAAGGCATGCGTATTGGCTCTCTCAGAATAAGTAAACACATGCAAATAAGAAACTTCAAGAGAAACTAAAAAGTCAACCGTATCTCTAAAATCAGTTTCGCTTTCGCCGGGAAAACCTGTGATAACATCTACACCTATGCAACAATCGGGAATGGCTTTTTTTATCATCGATATTCTTTCTGCATACAATTCCCTTTTATATCTTCTCCGCATCATGCCCAATATTTTATTGCTTCCGCTTTGTAACGGAATATGAAAATGAGGCATAATCTTTTTGCTTTTCGCTACGAACTGTATAATATCTTCTGTTAGCAGATTGGGTTCAATAGATGAAATACGGTAGCGATCTACTCCATCGTTTTGTTCAATGGTTTGTAATAAAGAATAAAAACTTTCGCCGGTCTTTATGCCAGATCCATCTTTCCCAAAATCACCCAGGTTAATACCGGTTAGTACAATTTCTTTAACCCCGGCATCCTTGATTTTTTTTATTTCTGATAATATATTTTCCACAGAATTGCTTCTGCTTCTGCCACGAGCCATGGGGATCGTACAAAAAGAACAGTTGTAATCACAACCATCCTGCACTTTCAAAAAAGTACGGGTTCTGTCGTGCAATGAAAAAGAAGAATGAAAACCCTCTACAGTTTCTATTTCACAACTGCATATTTTGGCGCTGTCGCCATGAGTGAGCTCTTTTAAATGTGTAGTAATGTTAAATTTTTCAGCGGCGCCGAGTACCAAATCAACTCCCGGAATGGTTGCTATTTCTTTCGGTTTAAGCTGTGCGTAACATCCGATAATCACCACCAGCGCTTCCGGTTTTTTGCGTTGTATCCTGCGAACTAATTGCCTGCATTCCTTATCAGCATTTTCAGTAACAGAACACGTATTGATAACATATACGTCCGCTTCATCATCAAAATCTCTTTTTACAAAGCCATCATCTTCCATTAATCGTTCAATGGCAGAAGTTTCCGCATAATTTAATTTGCATCCCAATGTGTGAAGGGCTACTGATTTACCTTGTGACATAAGTGCGCAAAAATAATCAATCTCCCTTTAATTGAGGAAACAGGACACGAAGCACTTTTTGGAATATTTTACTTACTAAAAGCCCGGTAGATTTTGTACACTTTCGTGCAGGGTTTTAACGTGCCACACTTCGGTGATCCAGTTAGAAATTAAATCAGCTCCGCTACCAATTTCAGATTTAAATGGCTTAATTTTTGAATCAAAAGAACACGAAAACAGATTACAACTTTTTCCTGTAAATTTGTACATAACGATTAGCTTTTAGAAATGGAAATAAAAATTAAATCTTACTTCGCAAAGCCCTTTGCATTATATATTTTTAAGCAAATACGAAAATCAATGGTAAATGCTGTTTCAGATCAGGACAGCATCTTCAATAGTTTGATAAAAAATGCTTCTAAAACTGAATTTGGCAAAGAGCATCATTTTGAAACGATTAAATCTTATGAAGATTTTAAAAAGAACGTACCCATCAGGGACTACGAAGATTTTAAGGCCTACATAGAAAAGATAAAATTGGGCAAACAAAATATTCTCTGGAAAGGTGCTCCGATCTATCTGGCAAAAACAAGCGGCACTACCAGTGGTATAAAATACATTCCAATCACTAAAGATTCTATTCCCAATCATATCAATACGGCCAGAAATGCGCTGCTGTGTTATATGGCCCAAACAGGTAAGTCGGATTTTGCCAACGGGAAAATGATTTTTCTGAGCGGTTCTCCGGAATTGGAAAGAGTAGGGGGCATCCCTACCGGTCGATTGAGCGGAATTGTAAACCATCATATTCCGAGATATTTAAGGTCCAACCAATTACCCACATTTGAAACCAATTGCATTGATGACTGGGAGGAAAAATTATCAAAAATTGTAGACGAAACTCTCAATGAAAGGATGACGCTCATCAGTGGCATCCCGCCGTGGATGCAGATGTATTTTGATGAACTGGAAAAGAGAAGCGGCAAAAAAATAAAAGATATTTTTCCTGACTTTAGTGTAATGGTGCAGGGCGGTGTCAACTTTGAGCCTTACAAAGCAAAGCTTTTCGAAAGCATTGGTAAAAAGATAGACACCATAGAATTGTATCCTGCCAGCGAAGGTTTTTTTGCATTCCAGGATAGCCAGTTTGAAAATGGTTTGTTGCTAAACACAGATAGCGGCATATTTTACGAATTTGTTCCGGTTGAAGAAATTTCAAAAGAAAACCCAACGCGTCTTACATTAAAAGATGTGGAGTTAAATAAAAATTATGTGCTGATAATAAGCAGCAATGCGGGTCTATGGGCCTATAATATTGGTGATACTGTAAAGTTTGTTTCAAAAAATCCATATCGTATTTTGGTAACCGGGCGCGTGAAGCATTTTATTTCTGCCTTTGGGGAACACGTAATAGGGGAAGAGGTAGAACAAGCCTTGCTAAAAGCCGCTGAAAAAGAAAACATCAAAATAACTGAGTTTACTGTAGCGCCAAATATTTCTAAAACGGGTGAAAAAAGTTTTCATGAATGGTACATTGAATTTGAAAAAGCTCCTGCAAATCTGAAAGAATTTGCCCAAAAAGTGGACATGAATTTAAGGAAGAAAAATGTTTACTATGATGATCTTATCAAGGGAAATATTTTACAACCGTTAAAAATCCACTTAATTCAGAAAAATGGGTTTATCAATTACATGAAGAGTGTCGGAAAACTCGGCGGCCAAAATAAAGTACCCCGGCTAAGCAACGATAGAGAACTAGCTACGGAATTGGAAAAATGGGTAAAGCAAAAAGTCGCGGAACCAGTAACTAATCCCTGAAAATAGAAATTTACGTTATTTGTTTGTCCACTGCCAGGTTGGTCTTTTATAGTACAGCATAAATAATTTACACCACAAATAGTCTTGCTTATTCCCATGTCAAAATTAAAATTCCTGTTTCTATCTGCCATTCTTATGGCATCAATCTCATTTTCTTTTGCACAACAAAAGAAGATTTCGATCATTGCTTATTATGCAGGCCCTTCTTATCTTTTAGACAGTTTTCAAATCGATAAGCTAGACGAAATTATCTTTTGCTTTGCTCATTTAAAAGGAAATGAGCTGCACATTAACAATGCGAGAGACAGCGTTACCCTGGAAAAAATGGTGAGTCTGAAAAAGACTAATCCGAAATTAAGAGTAGTAATTTCTATGGGTGGCTGGGGCGGTTGCGCTACCTGCTCTGATGTATTTTCATCAAAGAAAAACAGGAAAGCATTTGCAAAATCAGTAAAAAGGATCAATAAAAGTTTTGGATCAGACGGCATTGACCTTGACTGGGAATACCCGGCCATTGAGGGCTTCCCGTCTCACCGATACCAGCCTGAAGATAAAGAAAACTTTACCATGCTGGTCAATCAATTGCGAAGGAAACTTGGAAAAAAACATGAGATCAGCTTTGCTTCAGGAGGCTTTACAAAATACGTTGATGAATCAATCGAGTGGAAAAAAGTCATGAAAAAAGTGAACAGGGTTAATTTAATGTCTTATGACCTTGTCAGTGGCTATTCCACTGTAACAGGTAACCATACTCCGTTATACAGTACGCCGCAGCAAAAAGAATCTGCTGATAACGCCATAACACTGATGTTAAAGTATGGAGTACCTGCAGATAAAATAGTGATAGGTGCTGCCTTTTACGCCAAAGTATGGCAGGATGTACCGGATACTGCATTTGGACTTTACCAACCCGGAAAATATAAAATGGGTGTGTCTTTTAGAAATTTCGATAAACAATTATCACCCGATAGCGGATTCGTTTATCATTGGGATTCTATAGCGCAGGCGCCTTACATCTACAATCCTGAGCAAAAGATCTTCGCCACCTTTGATGATAAAAGATCCATTGAACTAAAGACAAAATACGCGATTGATAAAGGCCTTAATGGAATCATGTTCTGGCAACTAACCGATGACAGATTCAGAGACGGTCTTTTAGATGAAATTGATAAAACGCGAACAGAAAACAAATAAAAAATCATTGTTGTCTCTATTCAAAGATCTGTTACATCCTCTCTATCTTCCACAACTTTTATAGTTGCATTATGCAAACTGTCGTTTATCATTAACTGGCATGACAGGCGCAGATTTGGTTTTTTGATCGCACATTTTGCAAGGGTAGCTTTTTCATTTCTTTCCATCTCTGAGGCGGAAGCATCCAATCCTTCAACTTCTACCAAACAGGTTCCGCACCTGCCTATTCCTTTGCATTCGCCAAAATCTTCTACGTATATTTTTTCATTAATCAACACCATCAGGTTTCTGAACTCTCCTTTAT
>JBDTGD010000324.1:0-9167 GCA_039937595.1 Ginsengibacter sp.
TATCGCTTTTTTACAAAGAAAAAAGACAGCATCATTGTCAAAAATGAAGAAGCTAATTTCAACTTTACAAATAATGATAGTGCGTTCATTCCTATTCAATGGGATTATCGTGATGGGCAAAATTTCAACTCATCATTCGAAGCATTATATCATCACATAACACTATCGCAATTTCCAAAAGATTCACTGGGATTTCTGCCCTTATTGGTTGATGTTGATAATGGACGGAAAGCGGAAATACTGGAAGCAGATCTCGAAGATTATCCCGGCATGTATCTCGATTTGAATGAAACTAACAAAGGCTTGAAAGGCGTGTACGCACCCTATCCGGCAAAGGAATATTTGCATGGTATCAACTTCATTGCTTCAGACAGGGAAGATTATATCGCCAAAACAAGCGGCACCAAAAATTTCCCGTGGCGCATTGTCGCCATCAGTGAACAGGATAAAGATTTATTAAATAATGATATTGTTCAAAAGTTGGCATCACCACCAAGACTTGCGGATTATTCCTGGGTAAAACCAGGTCAGGTTGCATGGGATTGGTGGAACAATTGGAACGTTACTCATGTTGACTTTCATGCAGGCATCAACACATCAACTTACAAATATTATATTGATTTTGCGGCTGCCAATAAACTGCCTTATATAATTATGGATGAAGGCTGGAGTGATGATCTTGATCTTTTAAAAGTAAAGTTAGACAATCTAAATCTGCAGGAGATTATAGATTATGGCAAACAGAAAAATGTTGGTGTTATTCTTTGGGCAACATGGTATGCGGTTTCCCATCAGACAGACGCTGCGTTTTCTACTTATTCAAAGATGGGCGCTAAAGGTTTTAAGATAGACTTTTTTGATCGTGATGATCAAAAAGTAGTTGCATCAACATATGATATTGCAAAGAAGGCTGCCGAATATAAACTGATGGTGGATTATCACGGCATATATAAGCCAACAGGCTTACAGCGAACTTATCCAAACGTGATTGGCTTTGAGGGCGTGAAAGGTTTGGAGAATTTTAAATGGGCAGATGAAGATCAGCCGCGATACACCACCAGCATTCCTTTTATACGAATGATGGCCGGACCTATGGATTATACGCCAGGCGCCATGCGTAATGCAACGCAGGAAGATTTCAGGCCGATTAATGATAACCCAATGGCGAAAGGAACCCGTTGTAACCAGCTTGCTGAGTATGTTGTTTTTTATGCGCCTTTGCAAATGTTGTCTGACAATCCAACAATCTACATGCGTGAAAAAGAATGCACCGATTTCATCATACAAGTGCCGACAACATGGGATGAAACGGTACCGCTTGATGGTAAGGTTAGTGAATATGTTGCGGTTGCCCGTCGTAAAGGAAATGATTGGTTTGTGGGTGCGATGAGTAATTGGAATGCAAGAGATATCACACTTGATTTTTCATTTCTTCCCGCAGGAAAATATACCGCTGAAGTTTTTAAAGATGGTGTAAATGCAGATCGCAATGCAACCGATTATAAAAAGGAAATCATTACTATTTCTTCAGGCGATAAAATAGCTATTCATCTTGCGCCGGGTGGTGGTTGGGCAGCAAGAATAAGTAAAGCTGTTGGCAGTGCATATTAAAGTTGTTGTTTAAAACGCGAGACGGAGTTATTTCTGACCAAGGAAATGTTTTTAGCTTTTTTGTCTCTGTAAGTACTCCTCTTAAAGTGTTTTAATTTTGAAAAAAGAAAATCCACGGAGGCGCATTTATCTCTTTGGCTATAAATCATTCAAAGTATGTTTGTAATGTTGCAAATTAAAATATGAAAATGGCTCAAGCGCACACAAAAGAGCTTACAAAATTTCTTAAACCTTTTGATAAAGAAGTAATAGCGGTAGTTATGTGGCTTCGTGACTTCGCATGGGATTTATGTCCGCAGGCAAATGAATTAATTTATGACAATTATAATGCAGTTTCTTTGGGATGGTCGCTTACTGATAAAGTGGGACACAATATTTGTTCCGTTGTAATTTACAGAGCCAATCAAAATGTTCATTTCGGTTTTTATTGGGGTAACGAAATTTCAGACCCTGAACATATTCTTTTAGGAGAAGGTAAACAGTATCGCTACATATTAGTGCCCGACAAAAGGAAATTCCCCAAGGCATACATGAAGCAAATTGTAAACGAATCTTACGCCAATTCCCTCTCTAAGATTAAAGACCAAAAGCAAATCATACACGGACAAACCATTGTGAAATCAGTTTCGGAAAAAAAACGGACCCTGACAACGCCACGTAAGCAATAGCCCTGAAAGTGTTTGCGGGTACGCCTGCAACAGCAAAATAACGTAGGGACAGGTCGTGACCTGTCCAAGATATGATGTGTAACGGACGGTCGCGACCTGTCCAAGATGATGATGTGTAACGGACAGGTCACGACCTGTCCCTACTGGCGCAGATCACCCGACCTATGTCTGCTCGTTATTAAAAAATAATTCGCGAATATTCAAATTGATGTGGCATTAATGGTTGAAAAATAAAAATAAAAATTGCCAATATTTATTCATTTACTGTATGCATCTTATTATATTCATTCGAAGAAAGTATCCTGAATTTGATTTCGTAATCCTTTGGTAAGAAACCCGCCTACAGGACAGTTAGGCCAGATTGTGCCGTTCCTGATTGGATAGTTGTTTTTAATCTGAAAGAGTAAAGCCAAAGGAAGGGGAAATATACTTGTTAAGTTAAAGATTCAGAAAAGCCAATACCATTACCAATAATAAACCGTACTTTTCGGAAGTGTTTTTAATTTAAATAATAATATCTATTCTCCTGTTTTCTCTTTTATGAAATGGTTTTTGTAACCGCTTTTCAAAAATTCTTCCCTGGCAATTTTACTTTGTGTATAAGTTGTACTAGGAATCAATGAAAATCCATTGTTTTGACAACCACGTTTTAATAAGCCAAACACTCCGATATTTCAGATTATTAAATTAAAAATTTTAGCAACGCTAAAGTTAATGAACCATGCTATGCATGTTGAAATTTACCGGAAGGTGTGCTAAAAATATTTGATAATATAAAATCTTTTAAGCTCATGTCAATTAGAGTAAAGTTTGCTAAAGCAAACGATTCTGACTTTTATTCTACGCTTAATAAAAGAGTAGAAGAATATTTTGCCAGTAATAAATTATCGAAGAATGCCAACCGGGTAATGATATTCAAAACGGTATTTTACCCGGCTATATTAATAATAGCATACCTGGTTCTTATTTTAAATCAAAACCCGCTTATTGTGCAGTTCATGTTGTGGATGGTAATTGGATTTTTTACGGCATTCATCGGGGTAAATATTTCGCATGATGCCATCCATGGCGCCTTGTCAAAGCATAAAAAAGCGAATAGTCTTCTCAGCTATACTTTCAATTTAATCGGCGCAAATGCTTATATGTGGGGCATTATGCATAATATTGTTCATCATACTTATACCAATATTGATGGCCAGGATGAGGACATTGAATCGGTTCCCTTATTGAGAGTGTCGCCTCACCAGAAGTTACTGAAAATAAATCGCTATCAATATTGGTATGCATTTTTATTGTATGGTCTGGGATCTCTTAGCTGGGTGTTTGTGAAAGATTATGTAAAATTCTTTAAAAAGAAAATCGGGAATTATGAAAACAAAAAGCATCCACGCATAGAATATTTTAATTTATTCTTTTTTAAGCTTGTTTATTATACCATCTTTTTGGTGCTGCCCATGATTTTCATCAATGCATCGTGGTGGCAAATATTACTGGGCTTTTTATTATTGCATTTTTGCGAGGGTATCACCATGGCTGTTATTTTCATGCTGGCACATATAGTAGAAGAAACGAATTTCCCTTTGCCTGACGCAAAAGGAAATATACAGAATTCGTGGGCCGTACATCAATTATATACTACGGCGGATTTTGGAAGAGAAAATAATTTGTTGAGCTTTCTTTGCGGCGGTCTGAACTTCCAGGTGGAGCATCATTTATTTCCGCGCATTTGTCATGTACATTACAAAGCAATATCGGGTATCGTTAAAGAAACCGCTGAAGAATATAGCCTGCCCTATATTACCAATCCTTCTTTCAGCGTAGCCATCATTTCTCACATCCGGCTATTGAAGAGACTGGGCAGAGAAGAAGTTGCCTGATTATAGTCGCGGTTGGGAACTATCACGGTCAGGATTAGACGATCTTATACCTTTTCAAATACAAGCCTGAAATGATTCATCGTTTCATTTTCAAAACAGATTTTGTTAGGGCTTATTTTGAACACCTGCACCAGGTGACGGAACTCTTTGTCAAAAAGATATTTTGGCAGCAGAGAAGCATATAAAGCGTATTTCTTCAAATGAAATTTCCGGAATTTCTTTCTCCATCTTTTTATTGTTTCTATATAATCATATCTGCCGCTGCTTTTTGAAATTAATTTAAAGTACGGCGCCGCATTTCTTATTACCTGATCTTCACCATAAGGCAACCATGAACCCGGAAATTGCTTTACCATTAAGGCCATTGCATAAGAAGGAGAATTTTTATCAGCATCAACGCTTACTTCTTCAAGCGGCATCATATTCTTATCGAAAACCATTGTCTGCATATAAAATCTGCCTCCTGTGGGTAACAAATCATTTAGCCCCTTAAAAAAATTATGGTAAACTTCATCCTGCTTACCTTCTTTGTATTCTTCTATAGAGCAAAAGTGTTCCAGGCCGCCTATACACGTTACTGCGTCAAAAGTTCCGAAGTCTTCAGGCTTAATATACCTGCAATCCTTAACCTGAACATCCATCCCATTCTTTACACATGCAGCGGCTTGCCCGGTTGATAAGGTAACTCCTAAACCGTTTGCACCACGGCCCTTTATATAATTAAGAAAGGGACCCCAGCCACAGGCCATATCAAGTACTTTACTGTCGTTTTTTATACAAAGACTGTCTGCAATAAATGCGTGCTTCTTTTTTTGAGCTTCTTCAATTGTCATTGAGAAATCGCCATCAAACCTGGCGCCACTATAGTCTGCCATTTCTCCAAAACTGAGACGAAATATTTCGTCGATAGTTGTATAAGTAAAATCAAGATCATTTTTTGAGGCCATTCAAAATATTTTTTGGTTGTAATAAATCAGTACAATGTACGCCGATTAGTTGCATCGCAAATGATAAAATAAGATTTACTTCGGTTTGCGCGACCTCTATCCTTCGCGAATCACTATTTAATTGGTTGCGTTACGAATCAAAGACAGTCTCAAGATCTGTGACTGTCCGTTAAAGGAGCAATCATTTTTATATTTGCCTGCGATAGTCATGGATACTTTTATGCACGAACCCCGTATGATTTTAAATGATTACGGTAAAATTGCAGATCAATAATGGTATTGGTTAGGGAAACAATATCCCTATATTAATTTGCACAAATTCATAGTGATGCCAGATAATATACACGGGCTTATTGAAATCGTAGGGACAGGTCGCGACCTGTTCCTACAGAAAATAAAATCCTTGTCTGAATTAATGGGTGCGTATAAAATGACTAAATTTTTCAGGTAGACGAAAGTCGCCCCCCGATTATTCTACTTCCTTTAGTTTCCCAACTACCTTTTGAAGTAATTAAGGAAAATCAAAATCTAGTTTTTTTGTTGTTTTACTGTAAGGCTTAATTTTCGTTTATGGGTGAATGTTATAGTTAGATAAAAAATTAGAAATTCCGGTTATTTATTGTTTTACTTATCCGATGTGGATGTTCCTTTCAAAAAGTTAATGAAGGTGTTCCCCTAATGTTGGCCAGTAATGAGTTCCATTTATTTCGGGAATGCAAAAAGCGGCATAAATATCGTTCGTGACATATGAACTGCGGATACTTTATTTTAGCCTGTACTGTCTTAACCGTTGTAACTAAAAATAATTTTCTGGTAATAAATAATTTGCTGCCTGAACTTTCGCAATCGAATATAATCAACCGTTGTCAAACCATAAAACAAGTTCACGATAGCTGCCTTGATATTAACTCCTCGTTTTATGACGATTTTAAAGGTACGTCTGTCGGTTACTTTTATTATCGGCTGCGGGTAAAGGTATTTTTATGGTGATTAGATTTTGAATTATTTAAACATTAATCCCTAAAAAAAATTTTATGCAAAGTTCAATTTTACCCCTTCAAGAAAAACAAGGGGCTGTTGTAAACACTATAACAAAGACAAATGAACAACCTCCAAATGGTGTCCATTTGAATAATCAGGTAATGAGACGTTACGCCATGATTCGGTATATGTGGCAAATCCCTGAAGCGGATGCTGTAACGGGTTTTTTTCCGTGGTCAGATGTAATGTTGCGGGCCATATTCACTGACGAGAACGGCTGGAGTGTGAAATCCTACTGGGAACGGGCGACACTTGGCCTCATGACTTTTGATGTAGACCTATTTCCCGTGCATGTATTACCTCTACAGGAAAACGGCCAACAAAATGACAGGGGAGGATGCATAAGCTTAATGAAGGCGCAGGCTATTAAAGATGGTATTCCTTTACAGCTTCCTGTAGGAAATGTTAGTGCGTATGACCAGGTAATCGCTTTTATTTTACCACCACCTTCCAATGCCGGAGCAGCAGGCAACCCGGGTGATGCCTTATTTGATGAGAATGGTTTTATGGAATTTTATGAACATGAATTGGGCCACGTGTTGGGTTTTCAACATTCGTGGGGATTGGATAATAGTAATAATTACGGTGCTTACAATGATAATTATGATATAATGGGATTTACAAATCCCTTTCGCCATTCAATTCCTGCGGCGCCTGAAATGGCTTATCAGAAACTTAATTCGGACTTTTGGTTTAGTGGACGCAGATTTGCTGCCGCTGCACTTTATCGTTACGTTCCGGCTTTTGCCACTTCGGCTTCCGTTATCAGGTTATCATTTCCTGTTCAAACGCAAGTAACTCTGAGAGGACTTGCCGTAGCTATACTGAACCAACCTATTTTAATTGTGATAGCTACTCAAAACGGAGAAATATTAGTTGAATACCGTCCTAACATGGGTGATGACCTCGGTGTTGAACCTGCCATAGTTATTCATTCGCTGGGGCGAAGGTCAGTTACTGTAGGTGCAAGTGAGGTAAATCCTATTTTCTATGAAGGACGAATTCAGTTACCGGCCGGTGGAACTTATGTAACCTTAGAGGGAGACGTTACTATAAGTTGCGGTGCCGTTTCAACTATTCCGGAGTTTATTTCTATAACTGTTGAAGCTGGTAAATTTGAACAGCTACCGGCTGCCGCCGGAGTACCTGCTATGATACAGTCCCGGTTTGGAAAAAAGGGAAATTTTGAATTTGTTTCTCCTGAGCAAAACAGTGGTTTGTTTTTTACTGCGCGTAATAATGATATTAGTTATTTACCGTGGTCCGATGCTTTTTCTTTTGCTGAAAATCTGGGCAAAGTAGATGCCGTCTCTCTGATACAAAGTAATTATGGAACACCTGGCAACCTGGAATTAATTGTAAGAGCAGGGAATCAACTCAATTCTTTATGGCGCGATTCCGGCCCTGCATTCCAGTGGAGCAACCCTGCTATCATCGGGACTGCTGGTGTGTCAGGAAACCCCGTACTTCTTCAGAGCAAATTTGGGAAGAAAGGCAACTTCGAGCTTATTTGTCCGTTAGCTGCCGGCGGTTTGGTTTATTATTTCAGGAACAATGATGACCCGCAACTGCCATGGAGCGCGCCTTTTGTGTTTGCGCAAAACCTGGGCAACGTAGATGCAGTTACGATGATACAAAGTAATTATGGCAATCCGGGAGATATGGAAGTAGTCGTTCGCGTAGGAAATCAATTGCATTTCCTGTGGCGCGATTCAGGACCAGCATTTAACTGGAGCGCTCCTATAAGCATTGGCCAGCCGGGAGTTTCCGGCAACCCTGTATTGATTCAAAGCCATTTTGGAAAGCAAGGAAACTTTGAGTTGGTTGTTCCGCTTCAGGCCGGGGGACTTGTCTTGTATTGGCGTAATAATGATGATCCGCAGCAACCTTGGAGCGCACCTTTATCTTTTGCACAAAGCCTTGGGCAGGTACAAGCCGTTACTATGATAGAAAGCAATTATGGAACTCCCGGAAATTTTGAATTGATAGCCCTTTCAGGCAGCCAGCTTTACAAAATGTATAGGGATTCTTCTTCCTTAATCTGGTCTGCTCCTGTTAAGATGCAGTCGATTTCATAGCAGAAGATTGACACTCTTTGATTTGGGAAATAAATATTGTTCTTTGTGTGTTAAGATTATATAGATAACGGTCGGGAGTTTCAAACTTCCGGTTTCCTTTAGCCTTGATCAATGAAGAGAATTGGCCACGCAAGTATGTGTGGCCTTTTATTTGAATGTCGGTTTTCCTCTTCCCCGGTTCTTCTCGCACGAATCTTTTTTTAGCCCAAGTGTAAAATATTTTGTTCTTGTTTACCATCAGGCTTGTTGGCGGGGATTGCCAACAACAACTTTGTATCAACACAAAAAAGTAAACGAAGAGTAAGCCAATACCGGCAAGAGTTTTAGCTTAAAATCCCTAATCCTAGAATATTATATTTATCTTCAACTTTAAATTTTCAATAACTGCTTAAAGAATTAACGATTATTTCATTGAAAATGTGACAACATCAGATGGCCAAAACGAATGGATACCTTAAATCAAAAAACCATTATGAAATACTGGACGGCGCCAATGGTGATCAAACCTTCTGCATTACCATAGGCGGATTTTTTAAAGATGGCTTTTTTATCAGGTATCCTTCCTTGGGCATAACGCTATGAAACGAGTATAAAATATTTTATTCTTGTTTACCTGTAAGATTGTTGGCGGGGACGCCCCAGCAACAGCCGGGGTGCAATATCAATCTCTGCTTCCAAATTTTATTTTACTTCCCCTTCCTTCTTCAAATCTAATTTTAAGTCATTCCCCTGTACAGCAAAACTTATTAATAAGAGCATAAATTGGGACTTATTTTGTATATTTGGGTATGCGAAAAAAAGACGGTAGAAACAGGACGGCAAGCTCACAGGCAACGGTACGTGAGCAAGTGATTGATTATTTGAAAAAGAAGCGGGGCTCTCAGGGGCAGGCTGCAGAAATATTTGGACTACACATACGGTCGGTAAATAGAATTTGGGCAAAAT
>JBDTGD010000325.1:0-9746 GCA_039937595.1 Ginsengibacter sp.
GTTCTCAATTCGGTCAATGGTTTTACAATATAAGGTATTACGTCGCCGGCCCTTTCTACTATAACAGTATCGCCTAACCGTAAATCTTTTTCTTCAATGATTCCCTCATTAAAAAGCGACACGGATGAGACAGTAACGCCGCCGATAGGTACCGGTTCAATTTTTGCTACCGGCGTAATAGAGCCTGTACGTCCCACCTGGAATTCAACATTCAGTAATTTGGATGTAGCCTGCCTCGCTTTAAATTTATAAGCGATGGCCCAGCGAGGATGATGCGTAGTGCTGCCTACCTGCTGCTGTATTTCTATTTCATTTACTTTCACTACCATTCCGTCTATCTCGTAAGGAAGCTCGTCCCGTTTGGTTTCAAATTCAAGGCAGAAATTAACAACATCCCGGATGTGGGTAAAAACCTTTACCTGCTTCACGGGCGTTCGAAAACCGCATTCAGAGAGTAATTGCAAAATACCGGAATGCGTATTCAATAATTCGGGATTTTTTTCCTTCCCTTTTTTATTGAGTTGGATAAAACTTACATGGTACAAAATCGCTTCAAGTTTACGCTTTCTTACTGAAGCGGGGTCTTTCATTCGTAACGAGCCCGCTGCGGCATTCCTGGGATTGGCCAGCGGCGCTAATCCCTCCTCAGCAAGCGATTCATTATATTTTTTAAAATTCTCTTTGTTCAATAAAACTTCACCGCGGATTTCTATTTTTTCAATTCCATAATCACTAAACTTTGCCGATAAAGGAATGGAACCGATTTGCCTGATATTAGTGGTGATATCATCGCCGGCAATGCCATCGCCCCTTGTAGCGCCGCGCACTAAAAAATCATTTTCATAAATTAGGGAAATGCTGGCGCCATCATATTTTGGTTCTACGCTAAAAGAAATCTTTTGATGATCTGCCAGTGTATTTAACCGGTTATCCCATGCAATCAAATCGTCAGGATTGTAACTGTTCTCAAGGCTTAACATAGAAACCAGATGTGGCACCGTTACAAAATCCGCGTTAAGGCTGTTACCTACCCGCTGTGTCGGAGAATCCGGGGTAATAAGGGAAGGATTTTCATTTTCAAGCTTTTCTAATTTTTTAAAAAGCGTGTCATATTCCGGATCGGTGATCAGGGAGTCATTCAAAACATAATACCGGTACTCATGAAAACGAAGGACATCTCTTAATTCGTCTAAAGTTCCTTCACGTTTTAAAAGGGCCTTGGTAAGGTTTTCTAATTCCTGCATCCGGGGTTTTGTGTACATAAAACAATTTTTGGAAAAAATAAAACTACAAAAAATGGCTGTATTGGAAATAAAGATTATTGATGCAAGAGGTTTTATAGTAAACAAACCTACCTGGCCGGTAAACAAACATTTATTGACGATTCTTATTTTTTGTTTTCATTCACGTTTGTATCTCAGGTTCATCATGACACCTATTCAAGATAAATAATTCATACCTTGTATTCACCAATAAATATTCAAAAAATGGATAAAAATATTTTTGCAAAAAAGGTTGTAGATCACATGATGGAAAAAGATCTCTTTAGCAATTGGCTGGGTATTGAAATAATAGAAATAAGGGAGGGCTACAGCAAAATAAAAATGATCATTAGAAATGAAATGGTGAACGGTTTTGGTATTGTGCATGGTGGCGTTACTTTTTCCCTGGCCGACAGCGCATTTGCCTTTGCCTGCAATAACAGGAATAATTTATCGGTAGCGTTAGATACTTCCATCAACTTTATAAAACCGGTGCATGTGGATGATATTTTAATTGCGGAAGCACAGGAAATACACAACGGCAGATCTACGGGCTTGTATCAAATCTCAATCACTAACCAACACAATCATACCGTTGCTCTTTTTAAAGGAACGTGCTTTCGAACAAATAAGAAAATGATTGAAGATTGACGTATCTCTTAATAATTGAAAAAAGGATTTGGTACAGTAAACAAACAATATTTTAATATTTCTATTTCATCCTTCCCGGATTTTGCACTAAAAAGTCTTTCCATCCATTTAATTTTTTGGACGAATTATTCAATAATGCGTTCCCCTGGAAGTGATGACAGACTGCCACAGCAAGGGCATCTGTAGCATCAAAGTACTTGGGGTCTTCATCAAATACAATAAGGCGTTGCAGCATTTTCAAAACTTGCAATTTGTCCGCATTTCCGTTCCCTGTAATAGATTGCTTTACTTTTCGGGGCGAGTATTCTGTGACACCGATACCCGCCTGCATTGCGGCTGCAATGGCTACACCCTGCGCCCGCCCTAGCTTTAGCATGCTTTGTACATTCTTTCCAAAAAATGGCGCTTCAATGGCAAACTCGTTAGGAGAAAATTCCTTCAGCAATTCACATACTTTTTGATGTATCATTTGTAAGCGTTCATAAGCATCTTTTTTAGGAGATAGTTTTAATACATCCATAATAATTAATGTAATACCCGAAGCATTCACTTCGATGATTCCAAACCCCATAATTATAGTGCCGGGGTCAATTCCTAAAATGATTTTTGAAGTTTTATGCAATTGAGGTTTATTTTTACTGCTTTGAAAAAATGGTAAATCAAATAGAATCTCTTTTTATCAAAAATCCATGTTTCGCGCTAACAAAAATATCAAAATATTTCTCAAATATATTATTGGCCCTCTGCTGTGTGTATGGCTCTTCTATTCTTTATATCAGCAAATAAAAGCGCAGCCAAATCTTCACCAATCTCTGGCACTTATAAAAGAGGCTCCTTTTGGCAACCAGGCATGGAAGTTTTGGCTCGTGATTTTTCTGGCATTAATCAACTGGGGGCTGGAGGCCAGGAAATGGCAGTTGCTGCTTTTGCCTGTTCAGCAAATGAGTTTTTTAAGAGCCTATAAATCTGTATTAAGTGGACTTACTTTATCGATAAATACGCCCAACAGGATGGGGGAATATGGAGGGCGCATATTGTATGTACAGGAAGGTAGCCGTATCAAAGCCATTTCATTGTCTATTGCCGGAAGTATCAGCCAGCTTATCGTTACGCTGGTGGTGGGTTGTGGCGGGTTAGCTTATTTATTATTTTTTCAAAAAGTGCATTCAGGCCCTATCATGGGTCTTTCTGTTTTTTGGATAGAAACCCTACTCTTTATTTCTTCGTTAATATCTTTGGTACTGATTTTATTTTTCTTTCGGCTATCGTGGTTAGTAAGATTAATAGATAAAATTCCGGCAGCAGCGAAAATTGTAAAGTATATCGCCGTATTGGAGGAGTTTACTGCTAAATTATTGTTAAGGCTACTTTCTCTTTCTTTCTTTAGGTACCTTGTTTTCGTCATACAATATATATTGCTGTTGCAAGTTTTAAATGTTGAAATATTTTGGATAGATTGTTTCTGGATTATAAGCATCCTCTTTTTAGTATTGGCAATAGTTCCGTCGTTTGCAATCGCGGATCTGGGCATTCGTGGAAAATTCAGTACAGAGCTATTGAACATCTACAGCAGCAATACGGTCGGAATCTTAGGCACTACTTTTGGTATCTGGTTGATTAATTTATTCATTCCCGCCCTTGTAGGAGGGATTTTAATTCTGGGTATCAAATTCTTTAAAGCAAAAAAATAGCAAACAATTTGAAGTTAATTATCTCCTTTTTATTTTTATTATTATCAACTGTAATCCCCGAAAAAAAACAGGAATCAGGTAGACCTTGCGAGATCCGCAATACCTCTTTCAATGCCGGAGAAGAGATAACTATGAAGATCTATTACACAACGCTTGGCATGTATGTTGGTGCCGGAGAAGCAAAGTTTACTACTTCGCTTGAAAGATTTAACGGGGCCTCTGTTTATCATTGTGTGGGTACAGGAAAAACTTATTCCTTTTTTGATAATTTTTTTAAAGTACGAGATCGCTATGAGTCTTATATAGATACTACCACTATGCTTCCTGTAAAGTTTATCAGAAATGTTTCTGAAGGCAACACAAAAATTTATAACAATGTTACCTTTAATCATAATGCCGGCACAGCAATCAGCACGCATGGATTATTTAATGTAACATCCTGCATCCAGGATGTTATAAGCTCGGTTTATTATATGCGAAATATAGATTTCAGTAAGTATAAGCCAGGAGATAAAATCCCTTTCGATATGTTTTTAGATGATGAGATTTATCATCTATACCTGCGCTATGTTGGTAAAGAAAAAGTAAAAACGCAATATGGGAAATTCAGGGCTATCAAACTAAAACCGTTGCTTATTAAGGGCCATGTTTTTGAGGGTGGCGAAGATATGAATGTCTGGATAAGCGATGATCCCAACCATATATTATTACGCGCTGAAAGCCCGGTATCAGTGGGTTCTATCAAGGTAGATATGATGGGATATAGAAATCTTCGTTATCCGCTAACGTCACTTATCAGCTTCCGCTAAAAAGAATTTACTAATATTTTAAGTCTTTGTCTCTTGTTGATTTTTCTTTTCAAGGTATTTTATTCTTCCAAAGATCAGTATCAATATACCATTGGCTAGGTAGGTAAATGATAAAATCATGTTCTCTGTATGGGTGAGTGTAATTCCCCTAAATTGTTCTTTGATAAAAAAGTAAATTACCGTCCCCATACCCAATACCAGAAGTAAGATTATTATCTTTTTCATTTAATTTTTTTAAGAAATGCTTTCCAGCTTAAATGTTTGTTTACTGCGTACACCCCTGTCTGTTAGTTCAAGATTGCAACATTCAACTTCCGGATCGTGTTCAAAAAATAAAATGAAATCTTTTTCACATGCTTCAGACAGAAACGATTTTTTTTCTTTTAAAGTTTTCAACGGCCGCGTGTCATAAGCCATAATATAAGGTATAGGAATGTGGGCGACAGAGGGTAAGAGGTCAGCCACATACACAATCGTTTTTCCTTTATACTTTAATTGTGGAAGCATCATAGATTCGGTGTGGCCGCTTACAAACCTGATATTAAAATCTTTTGCGAATTCTATTCCATCCTTTATTTCGAGAAATTTTAATTTTCCACTTTCCTTAATCGGTAATATATTTTCCTTTAAAAAACTGGCCTTTTCCCTGTCATTTGAATTGGTAGCCCATCCCCAATGGTTTTCATTGCTCCAGTAGGTTGCGTTTTTAAAAGCAGGTACTAATTGTCCATCTGCTTTTTCGATAGCGCCTCCGCAATGATCAAAATGAAGGTGTGTTAAAAACACGTCTGTAATATCATCCTTTGCAAAACCATGTTTCGCTAACGATTTTTCCAATGTATCATCACCGTGCAAATGGTAATGACTGAAAAATTTGTCTGATTGTTTACTTCCTATGCCCGTATCTACCAATATTAATCTTCCTTCGTCTTCAATAAGAAGGCATCTCATTGCCCAGTTGCACATGTTATTTTCGTCCGACGGGTTTAAATCTTGCCAGATACTTTTAGGTACCACGCCAAACATAGCGCCACCATCCAGCTTAAAATACCCTGCATTTACAGCATACAATTTCATGAGTGTTTCATTTCAAAAATTATAAATAATTCATTCCGGGTCCTTCATAAGAAGAGCGCCATCGCTTTTCGATATCTGTTCAATTCTTATAATGTTACGATAAAAAATCAAAATTAAGTCATAATGAAACAGAATATAGGTGGCAATTCTTAATTTTACCACTATCCTAATCAATAATAATGACAGCTACAGAGTGGAGTTACCTGATATTTGGGATTGTATTAATCGTTGCAATCATTTTTGACCTTGGCTTATTGAGCAGGAAATCGCATTCCATTTCTATCAAGCAGGCTTTTTTTCAAACACTTTTTTGGGTAAGTTTAGGAATAGGGTTTTTTGTTTTTGTTTGGTTTGAAGACGGACCAACTATCGGGCTGGAATACATAAGTGCTTACCTGATGGAATGGGGACTTAGTATTGACAACATCTTCGTTTTCATACTAATCTTTTCTTATTTCAGGATTCCTGAAATGCATGCTAATCGCGTGTTACTGCTTGGAATTCTGTTGGCCATTGTTTTAAGAGTGATTTTTATCGCAGTAGGCATAGCTCTTATTGACCGGTTTTACTGGATATTATACCTGTTTGGGGCTTTCCTTGTTTATACAGGTTTTAAGATGTTTATTGTAAAAACGGAAGAAGAATTTGATCCCGAGGAAAATGCGGTGTATAAATTTCTAAAAAGAATACTTCCTCTCTCCAATGATAGCAGCAGCGGAAAATTCACTTTAAGAATTAATGGTAAAAGACATTATACAATGCTTTTCGTAGTAATGATAATGCTTGCGGCCACCGATATCGTTTTCGCGTTGGATTCAATTCCTGCTGTATTATCAATTACACAAAATAAAATGGTTGTTTACACCTCTAATATTTTTGCAGTATTGGGATTGCGATCGTTATTCTTTTTATTGAGAAGTGCGGTTGAAAAATTCAAATACCTCAAGGAGGGAATCGCAATAGTATTAATATTTATCGGAGTCAAAATGCTGATATCCTACTTTGGGATTCACTTGCATATTGTATTTTCATTAGCTGCTATTGTTGCTTGTTTGGGTGGTTCGATCTTGTTTTCAATTTATAAAAACAATCAAAATCTAAAAACAAATAAAGAGTTATAATTGAATGTAAGTATCCCATATACAATTGAGCAAATTGCTGAAATCACTAAGGGAAAATGGCTTAGCAGGAATTCTTCAATTGTTCAACCAGCTTATCTTTCATTAGATAGCCGCAAAATTTCTTTTCCTGAAACTACTTTGTTTCTAGCCATAAAAAACAAGCACCGCAATGCTAATTTATTCATAGAGAATCTTTACCAGAGAGGCGTGAGAAATTTTATTACCGATGAAAAGAACTTTGATTTGTCGATTCTTTCATCGCGCAATAAAAGTGTAAAATTGGATGATTCAGCTCCGAATGTTATTTTAGTTCACGACTCAGTTGTAGCCTTACAAAAACTGGCAGTCTATCATCGGAATCAATTTCTTAAAAATGGTTTACCTGTAATTGGTATTACCGGGAGCAACGGAAAAACAATAGTTAAAGAATGGCTTTACCAGTTGCTGGAGAATGAATACTCAATCGTAAGAAGTCCCAAGAGTTTTAACTCTCAAATAGGAGTTCCTATTAGTGTTCTGAATATTCATGCTCAAAATGATTTGGCCATTTTTGAAGCAGGTATTTCCATGCCGGGCGAAATGAAAAACCTTGAAAAAATTATAAAGCCAACCATAGGAATTTTTACCAATATAGGCAACGCGCATGATGAAGGTTTTAAAAACAGGCGACAGAAAATAAATGAAAAACTGATTCTTTTTAAAAAGGCATCCAATTTAATTTTTTGTGCTGATGATACAGATTTACTTAACGAAATAAGAATATTTCAGCAAAAAAATAAAGGACTTGAATTATTTTCATGGGGTAGCAATGGCAATAATATTTTGCAGATCAAGAAAATTAAAAAGGAAGACCACTCTACTTTAATAGAAGCCATTTATAATCATAAAAAAGTAAGCATCAGCATACCTTTTACAGATATTGCGTCAGTTCAAAACGCAGTCCATTGTTGGTGTGTCTTGTTGATTTTGGATAAGGGCAGTGATGAAACCCTCAAGCGATTTAATAACTTATTCCCAATTGAGATGCGCCTGGAAATAAGGCAGGGAATTAACCAATGTAATATTATCAATGACAGCTACAGCAATGACTTTTATTCATTAAGCATTGCGCTTGATTTTTTGATGCAGCAAAAGCAGCATAAAACTCATACGACCATTCTTTCGGATATTTTGCAATCAGGTGTAGATCCCAAAAAGTTATATGCTGATATCGCATTACTGCTTAGTCAAAAAAAGATAGACAGGTTAATTGGAATAGGGCCGGATATTTTCTCGCAACAAAATAAATTTTCATCTATACAGAATAAAGTCTTTTTTAAATTTACCGATGAATTTTTAAAAAATATTTTACTTTCCGATTTTCATGATGAAACTATCCTAATAAAAGGCGCCAGGGCATTTGAATTTGAAAAGATCAGTCATCTATTAGAACAAAAAATCCATCAGACAATTCTTTCTATTAATCTGACCGCCGTTGTTCATAATCTAAAGGAATATAAAGAGAAACTAGAACCTTCTACCAAAATTATGGCCATGGTAAAAGCTTTCAGCTATGGAAGCGGTAGCTATGAAATTGCATCCGTGTTGGAGTATAATAAGGTAGATTACCTGGCAGTGGCTTATGCAGATGAAGGAATTGCCCTGAGAAGAGCAGGGATTACTTTACCGATAATGGTTATGAACACTGATAGCAGCACATTTGATGCCATCGTAAATAATAATTTGGAGCCGGAGATTTTTTCTTTTTCATTGCTGCAGGATTTTTCTGATTATTTAAAAAAATCGGAAATTCAGAACTATCCCGTTCACATAAAAATTGATACAGGAATGCACCGCCTTGGATTTATGGAAGAAGAAATCGATTCACTTTGCGAGAAGCTAAAGGGAAATCAATTTATTAAAATACAAAGCGTCTTCTCTCATTTGGCAGCCAGCGAAGATCCTGCCCAGGATGATTTTACATTGTTACAATTCAAAATCTTCAAAAAATGTTGTTCTGCTGTTGAAAATACATTAGTATATAAATTTAATAAACACATTGCCAATACTTCTGCTATCAGCCGCCATCCTGAATTGCAAATGGATATGGTTCGTTTGGGGATTGGCCTTTACGGCATTGATAGTAATAAAAGGATGCAAAAGAATTTGAAAAATGTTTCTACTTTATCAACTACCATTTCACAGATAAAACGACTAAAAGCGGGCGACACTGTTGGGTATGGAAGAATGGGTAAACTGGAAAAAGACAGTGTAATTGCTGTTGTAGGCATCGGATATGCTGATGGCTATTCACGCAGATTGGGAAATGGAAACGGGAAAATGCTTATACAAAATAAGTTAGTTCCCGTGATCGGGAATGTGTGCATGGACATGACGATGCTTGACGTAACAGGAGTAAAAGAAATCCGGGAAGGCGATGAGGTTATAGTTTTTGGAGCGGGAATTTCATTGAAATTGCTATCACAATGGGCGCAAACCATTCCTTACGAAATAATGACAGGTATTTCTCAAAGAGTGAAGAGAATTTACTTTGAAGAATGAAATATGCAAAAAATAAAAGACAAAAAGCAAAAGACAAAAGACAAAAAGCAAAAGACAAAAAACAAAAAACAAAACGCAAAAGCACACAACAAATCATGAACTAAGAAATGAAAAAAAGAACCGTTTTTTTTATAATCTGCTTAATAGTAATAGCGGACCAGACGCTTAAAATTTATATAAAAACTCACTACCATCCGGGAGAATCGCATCCCGTACTGGGGAACTGGTTTCAATTATATTTTATTGAAAATGAAGGAATGGCTTATGGCTGGAAGTTGGGGGGCCAATGGGGAAAAATTATGCTCACTTTATTCAGATTGGTGGCGGTAATCTTAGGCTTCTTTTACATTAAAGATATTATTGAAAAAAAATATCCTCGGGGATATATTTTTTGTATCGCGTTAATTTTTGCAGGAGCCTTAGGCAACTTGCTTGATAGCCTTTTTTACGGGATGATTTTCGATAGTAGCAGTGCATTATCTTATAATGTAGCGAAGATATTTCCGGCCCATGGATACGCTGGGTTTATGCATGGAAGGGTAGTAGATATGCTTTATTTTCCAATTATAGATCATGCTGAGATTCCAGGTTGGA
>JBDTGD010000326.1:0-5003 GCA_039937595.1 Ginsengibacter sp.
TTGTTCGTCAACGCTCAAATTCTTTCGAGTTTAAAAATTAAATACTTCACAAAATAATTAAGTTTGCGTTAATGACAACAGGAGAAGTATACATCGGCTTTGTAAACGAAATAAAAACCATTTATGAAGAGCGTGAAGCGGAAACCATTTCTGATTGGGTTTTTGAAAATGTAATGGGTATGAAAAGATGGGAGAGGCGAGCCAATCAAAATAAAGAAATAAAAGATAGTGAATATTTGCCGTTGCAAAAATATTTAGCTGAATTATTGCAACACAGACCTGTACAGTATGTATTAAATGAAGCCTGGTTTTATAAAATGAAATTTTTTGTAAACGATGATGTACTGATCCCGAGGCCCGAGACAGAGGAATTGGTGGAATGGATTGTGAATGATTTTGAAGAGTCAAATCTAAATAGCCGTAAGCGCTTGCGCATTTTAGATATTGGTTCAGGCAGTGGCTGTATTTCAATTGCTTTAAAAAAAGAATTACCCAAAGCCGATATTATGTCAATAGATATAAGCGAAAAAGCATTGGAAGTAGCCCAGAAAAATGCACGGGAATTAAACGCATCCGTTGATTTTTTGCAAATTGATTTCTTAGATGAAAATAAATGGAACGCTCTTTTTCAGTACGACATTATTGTGTGTAACCCTCCATATATTCCCTTAAAAGAAAAAGCAAACCTTGGAAGAAATGTAATCGATTTTGAGCCGGCCGTAGCCTTGTTCGTGGAAGACGATAATTCGTATATTTTCTATCAGAAAATTGCACAATTCTCAAAAAATCATCTGAATGTAACTGGAAGAATTTATTTAGAAGTTCATGAATTGCAGGCAGAGGATATTAAAGGAATTTTAGAGAATGAAGATTTTACAGCTACCATCAAAAAAGATATTTATGGAAAAAACAGGATGGTGAAAGCTACTAAAAGTGCTGTCTAATTCTTTACCGATGCAGAAGTAGTAGCTCCTAATTTTTTGGCTACTTCCATAATTTTTACAATATCACCCCAGCTTACCAAAGAATCTGCATTGATGACTACCGCTGGTTTTACAAGGCTATCTCCTATTGGCAAACGGCTTCTTAAAACAGACTCTAATGAATCAAAAACTATTCTTTGCTGACCTATATAAACTTCTTTTTCTTTATTAATACTTACTATTACACTTTGTTTTGCTTTTGCCTCGCTGGTAGCTCTCGGGTTACTAACTTTTATCACATTAGGGTTGGCCATAGTTGAAATTATCAAAAAGAAGAACATGAGTATGAACAGGATATCGTTTAACGGACCGGTATCCAGTTCAGTATCATCGCTTTTAAATCTTTTTCTGATGCTCATGGTTTCTGATTTTCAATAGCCACTAATTGCACTAACCTGCCTGCCGTCAGGCAAGTTTTCACGAATTATTTTTGCTTCTTGTTTCTTGTTTTTTGGATGTTGTTTCTTGTTTTTTTTTATCTCGTTGGTTCCTGCAAAATATCTACAAATTCAGCGCTCGCAATTTCCATTTTATTTTCTATCCTGTTAATTTGCGCAGCCAGGTAACTATGGCCGATGTACGCTAATATTCCGATGATTAATCCTGTTGCGGAAGTGATCATTTTTATATAAATACCATCCGCAATTGTGTTAGGCGTATATTCCGTGCTGGCAGCAATTCCTTTGAACAAAGCCAGCATACCTATAATAGTTCCCAGGAAACCAAACAAAGGCGCTATCCGTGCCACAATTGATATAATGGAAAGATTTTTTTCCAATTTATATAATTCCAATGCACCTACGTTATCCATACTTTTTTCTATTGCATCAATAGGTTTTCCGATTCTTTGTATCCCTTTATCAATGATTCTTGCTACGGGATTTTCATTGTTTTTTGAAAAACTTCTGGCCGCGACCACATTCCCTGTCACGATATGATCACGGATGATACGCATAAAGTTATCATCTATTTTAGCAGCTTTGTTAATTGCTATTAATCTTTCGAAGAAGAAATAAAGCGCACCGACAAAAAGAATTCCCAGTGGAACCATAATGATACCACCGCTTACCAGAGTATCCCACAAGCTTTGGGTTTTGGGGGCAGCATGGGTAATTGCGCTTGAATCGATCTGCAGAAAAAATAAATCCATTGAAATTGGTTTAGGAACAAATGTAAAAAGTAATTTCAAAAATGTGAGATGAATGAAATGGAAACCGAAACTTTAACGCAAATGTTAAATGAAACTCGAGCCTTTTTTATCTAATCGTTTTAATAATTCAAAATAATCATCTACGATTCCTGACATCGTTGTCTTTTTTTCTTTTGCGTGTTTCTTTAAAAAACGGGCATTATCTTTCTTTAAGGTCAATGTTACTTTTTTTTTCATAAAATGCATTTAAAAAATTTAGTTAATCAACCTTTTCATTTCTTATTTTTTATGCTACTTACTATTCCTTTTCTTCCCAGATCATGCTTAAATGAACGATAGTTTCAGTGGCCTTTGCCATATCATTTACGCCTACCCATTCCTGCTTTGAGTGAATACCCTGCATTCCCGTAAACAAATTTGGACAAGGTAACCCCATGTAGCTCAAACGGCTGCCGTCTGTACCTCCCCGGATACTTTCAGTGGTGACTTCAAGGCCTGCTCTTTCGATTGCTTCCGCAGCATATTCTGCTACATGGGGATATTGATCCAGGATCTTTTTCATATTGCGGTATTGCTCATGAATAGAAAATTCAATCGTAGCTCCGTTATAATGATTCACCACATCATTGGCAATCTTTTTTAACCTTTCACCATGTTTTTTTAATTCTTCATCATCAAAATCACGTATAATAAATTCAATCGTAGCTCTTTCAGCAATTCCTTCAAATCGGGTGGGATGAACGAATCCTTCTTTCTTTTCGGTCGCTTCCGGCGCCCATTCATTAGTAGGTAGCGCATGCAAAATTTCAGCGCCTACTTTCAAAGCATTTACTAACTTATTTTTCGCATAACCCGGATGGGCAATTACGCCATTAACTACAATTTTTGCGCCGTCTGCGCTAAAGGTTTCATCTTCGAGGCTGCCTGCCGGCCCTCCATCCAAAGTATAGCCAAATTGGGCGCCCAGTTTTTTCATGTCTAGTTTTGCTGTTCCTTCTCCAATTTCTTCATCGGGCGTAAACAAAATTTTTATGTCTCCGTGCTTTATTTCCGGATGATTCATAAAATATTCCGCCGACTGCATAATGACGGCCACACCTGCTTTATCGTCTGCACCCAGCAACGTGTTTCCACTCGCGGTAATGACATCACTGCCAATATGTTCTTTTAAATAGGGATGATTCACTGTTGACAATACCTGCGTTTTGTCGTCCGGCAATACAATATCTGCTCCATCATAATTTTTATGAAGTAAAGGTTTAACGCCGGTTCCGCTGCAATCAGGCGCCGTGTCCACATGGCTACAAAAACAAATTACAGGAACATTTTTTTTCGCTGAATTAGATGGTATCGTCGCATACACGTATCCATATTCATCCATTTCTGCGTCCGAAATCCCCATTTTTTGTAATTCCTCTTCAAGAATTTTACCCAGGTCATTTTGTTTTTCTGTTGACGGATGAGTGCCGCTTTTGGGATCGCTTTGGGTATCAATTTGCACATAACGCATGAAGCGATCGGTGATGGATTTTTTGTTGATTTCTATTGACATATGGTGCAATTTAAAAAGGTAAAATATGAGAATGTGAAAGTATGAAAATTAGCTCATAGGCTTTGGCAGTAAAGCAACAAATATCAATGATTTTGATTTCTAAGATTTCGTTTTATTCCGGAATGTTCAGGGCAACCACAAAGCTCTTTCGCCAGCGAATTCGCTCATTTTCCAATTAGTCCATTAACTTCTCCAGCACAAAATAAACAATCGGGCAAAAGGTGGAATTTTTCAAAGTGATGGCTGGCCTTTTTAATAACACATCCTCATCAGTATAAGGAAAACGATGGCAATCTGAAGGCCTGTTTTCGTAAATATCGCAATAATTATCTTCTCCCAAAAACGGACACGGTGAGCTTTTGGTTACATAATCACCGTCTTCATCAGCACGCAAATAAGTTTCAATGAAGGCACCTTCCTTCATTTTTAAATGCTTCGATATTCGCTTGATATCGGGTGTTTTGAACCGGGGAGAAAAATTCCGGCAGCAGTTGGCACATTTCAGGCAATCAATTTTTTCAAAAGCTTCTTCATGCAAATCAGGTAGTTGTTTCAACACCTTATTTTTATCGGCACGCTTTAGAAAATTTTTATATTTTTTCTGATGTTCCGCTGATTTCTTTTCCCAATTGTCCAAAATATCATCCTTCATTTGGTAAAGATACAGTTTGGTGTTTATCTATTCTCTGTACCATTTTATAAAAATTTGTATTCAAATTTTGATAGTAATCCGGGCAAACCTGATTACTTCGAAGGACTATTTTACTTTGTACTTACCAGATGGGTTTCTGCTAGTATGAAAAATTGCAACAATTACAATTTTCTTTTGTTTATAATTGATTTTGTATATGATTAAATATGGGAAAGATGTTATGTGGGCTTCCCTGAAATTCGCTTTTTTATTAGGGTAACGTTCAGGATGGTTTTCAATTTCACTAATCTTTTTATTAACATCACTTCTAAAACGGTCACCTAATCCAACTTGTCTGTTTTCATACCATTCCCAAGCTTCAAATAATTCATTGAATGCCCGTAATAAGAGAATACTTTGGTAAGTCATTTTTTATTACGTTTCTTTCCTGCTACTTCGAATAAGGCATTCACTTCATCCAATGTGTATCCTTTTTCTTTTCCTGTTTCCCAGGCTCTATATCGGTTATCCAATTCTTTCATAAATACTTTATCCTTCCACCATTCTGTTTTTTCAGTTATTTCGTCTTCAAGCATCATGTAAATTGCTTTCACCTTTTTATCATCCGCTACTTTTATAAAATCATAAAGTTTTTCTCTGATTAATGATGTTGTCATAATGTTGAAT
>JBDTGD010000327.1:0-2673 GCA_039937595.1 Ginsengibacter sp.
TTTTGATAAGTAATTTCACCTGTACCGGTTACTTTAAAGCGCTTCTTGGCGCTGGAGTTGGTTCTAACTTTTGGCATTATTAATATATTTTACTTTTACACCCTTGCCGGCGTCCCGAACAGACGGAAACTTATGGAGCCATGTGGGCAATATGTTTTATCGAAAACCAGTTCAGCCAAACATAAAATGCTGAATGGGGCGCAAAAGTATGAATATTATTTTAAAAAAACTTTAGAAATTAATCATAAACTAACAATTATCTCCATATTGGCCCATTTTACAGTGAAGAAACAAATAATCCCATTTCTCATTTTTCATTCTGTGTGAAAATACAGGCAACGAAAACAATTGGCAATGAACCTATATTCCTATACAAAACTCGATTGAATTTATTTTTCCGCTTCTACTGTTCCACTTCCGGTAATATGAATTTCGGGCGAGGCCGGATTGCCGGAATAATGAACGTCGCCGCTACCAGTTACATTCACTTTCAGGCTTACACTTGCGAAAACATGCACATCAGAACTTCCCGAAACGTGTATTACCGCATTCTCACTTTTCAGATTGCCGCAATCTATATCTCCACTTCCGCTCATGCGGCAATCAAAATCTTTTGTCATCCCTGATAAGGTAATATCTCCCGAACCAGATCCTGTTACTTTTACTGATGGCACGTTTACATTGGTTTTTATATTACCCGAGCCTGACGTGTTCAGTTCCAAAGAATTATCACTTTTCATGGTTCCACTGGAAGTAATATCACCTGACCCTGAAGTAGCTATCCGGTCAATAGAAGGCGCCGTGACGATTACTTTTGCATGATCGTTCATAATGGAATAGCCATCTTTATAATGAATATTCAATTCTCCGCCGTTTACTTCCGTAACTACATACGGAATTAAATTTGCATCATCTTGTACAGTCAGAGAATAATCAGTGCCATTACTAATCTCCACATCAATGGAACCGGAAGTCTTTACAGCATTTATTTTGGATAAATCCCTGTTTTCATTCTTTACATTTCCATTGCCGGAAATAGATTCACATGAAGCAAAACACACCGAAGTGGCCAAAAGGATTAATAAATTTTTCATAAACAATAATTATTTATTTGTCGTTTTTACCAGGCACAAATAGCCGGGTATCAATTTAAACAGTTTTTTTGATAAAAAATAAATGCAATTTACAAAATCATTAAACTATTTACCTTCGCAGCCATGACTGAAAAAATTCTGATTCTTGATTTCGGCTCCCAGTACACGCAACTAATAGCGAGAACCGTGCGGGAAGCCAATGTATATTGCGAAATAGTTCCTTATAACAAAGAGATTGATTTTTCTTCAGGCCTTAAAGGTGTTATACTTTCCGGGTCGCCTTTTTCTGTCAATGACGAAAACGCGCTATTCATTGACGTAAAAAATATCGTTGAAAAAGTGCCGATTTTAGGAATCTGCTATGGCGCCCAGTTGATTGCTAAACTATTTGGTGGCGTTGTAGAAAAAAGCGATAAGCGCGAATATGGAAGATCGAAATTGCAAATACAAATCGTTGACGAATTGTTGGCGGGGGTAAAAAATGATTCTGACGTGTGGATGAGCCATAGCGATACTATCAAAAAACTTCCGGAAAACTTTTCCATTTCCGCAAGCACTCATAACATTCCGGTGGCGGCTTTTAACAGTAAAACAACTAATAACCCGATTTTTGGATTGCAATTTCATCCCGAAGTATATCATTCGGCCGAAGGCAAAAAGATCATCAGCAACTTTTTAGTAAACATTTGCAAATGCAGCCAGGACTGGACTCCCGCACATTTTATTAATGACACCGTAGCATCTATCAAAGAAGCAATTGGCGATAAAAAAGTAATTATGGCCCTGAGCGGTGGTGTAGATTCCACGGTTGCTGCTACGTTGATTCATCGTGCCATCGGAAAAAATCTTTATGGGATTTTTGTAGATAATGGAGTGCTTAGGGAAGATGAATTTGAACAGGTAATTGCCTCCTGTAAAAGTATTGGCCTGAATATAAAAGGGGTTGACGCCAAAGAATATTTTTATAAAAAGCTGGCGGGCAAAACTGACCCTGAAGAAAAAAGAAAAGCAATCGGCAGTAGCTTCATCGAAATTTTTGACCAGGAGGCGCACAAAATAGAAGGCATTGAATTCTTAGGCCAGGGTACTATTTATCCTGATGTGATAGAGTCCGTGTCTGTACACGGGCCATCAGTTACTATTAAGTCACATCACAATGTAGGCGGCCTTCCTGCTTACATGAAATTAAAATTAATAGAACCGCTTCGCTCATTATTTAAAGATGAAGTGAGAAGAGTTGGCGCGGAGCTTGGATTACCACCAGAGTTACTTAACCGACATCCTTTTCCGGGACCGGGATTGGCAATAAGAATCCTGGGAGAAGTTGCGGAGGATAAAGTAAAATTATTGCAGAAAGCAGATGGGATATATATTAAAGCTTTGAAAAAATTTGATTTGTATGCAACTGTTTGGCAGGCAGGCGCTATCTTGTTGCCTGTAAAAAGTGTGGGCGTAATGGGCGATGAAAGAACCTATGAATTTACGGTGGCGCTCCGGGCGGTAACTTCTGTAGATGGCATGACTGCCGACTGGGCGCATCTCCCTTATGAATTCCTAGCGTATGTATCAAATGAAATCA
>JBDTGD010000328.1:0-2209 GCA_039937595.1 Ginsengibacter sp.
TAAAGAGAATTTTAAAATTATCTTTCAAACGCGCCTTCATATAATTCGCATTAAGAATGGCGTAT
This sequence comes from Ginsengibacter sp., assembly GCA_039937595.1. Classification (GTDB taxonomy): domain Bacteria; phylum Bacteroidota; class Bacteroidia; order Chitinophagales; family Chitinophagaceae; genus Ginsengibacter. The sequence goes on from JBDTGD010000328.1 coordinate 66, forward strand.
TCAGTAGCTTTCTTTAATCCGCTTTCTCCCAGCATTTTTATATAGGCATAGCTGATTAGTAAGATACTAGCTGATCCGTACGGTGCGGCACTAACTGAATACCGACCACCGACTACCGACGACTGACCACCAAGGCCATCAGTTTGCTTACGGTCGTCCGTCGTCTGTTGTCCCTTGACCAAAACATTTTTCCCAGGTAAAAATGGCGCCAATTTCTCATTCACACAAATTGGTCCCATGCCCGGACCTCCGCCACCATGTGGTATCGCAAAGGTTTTATGTAGGTTTAAATGGCATACATCAGCACCAATAAATCCCGGCGACGTCAATCCGACTTGTGCATTCATGTTGGCGCCATCCATATAAACCAGGCCTCCGTTATCATGAATAATCTTACACATTTCTACAATGCCTTCTTCAAAAACCCCGTGCGTGGAAGGATAAGTAACCATCAATCCTGCAAGAGAATCTTTATATTTTTCCGCCTGTGTTTTTAAATCTTCAATATCAATATTTCCCTGGTCGTCACATTTCGTTACCACTACTTTACAACCCGCCATAACAGCGCTTGCAGGATTGGTACCATGCGCGGAAACAGGTATTAAAATCACATTGCGATGATGTTCATTTTTGCTTTCATGAAATCTTTTTATGGCAAGCAAACCCGCAAACTCTCCCTGAGCGCCACTATTAGGCTGAAGGCTGCATGCATAAAAACCTGTAATGGTGCATAATAGTTTCTCCAGGTCTTTAATAATATAATCATATCCTTTGGTTTGTGAGGAAGGAGCAAAAGGATGAATCTTACTGAAATGAGTCCAGCTCACAGGAATTAACTCAGTAGCTGCATTTAGTTTCATGGTGCATGATCCCAGTGCAATCATCGAATGAACAAGCGAAAGATCTTTGTTTTCCAACATTTTTAAATAACGCATCATTTCTGTTTCGCTATGATATTTATTAAAAACAGGATGCAATAAAAATGAGGACGTTCTTAGTAAAGAAGCGGGAATGTTTTCCGGCTCCATCTCATTATCAAAAGTAATGGTGGAAGTATCTACATCTTTTGCAGCATTAAACACACTTAATATATCCAACACATCACTTTTAGAAGTAGTTTCATCTAAGGAAATCGTCACCAGTTTTTCTGATGGAAAATAAAAATTCATTTCATTTTTTCCGGAAATGTCTCTTAGTTTTTCCGCATCATTTATTTTGAATGTGATGGTATCAAAATAATTTTTATTTACTAATTCGTAACCGCTTTCTTCTAAATGTTCAGAGAGCGTTTGCGTTAAAAAGGATATTCTTTTTGCAATATCTTTCAATCCTTCGGGGCCATGATACACAGCGTACATCGCAGCCATGTTGGCCAGCAAAGCCTGTGCAGTACAAATATTAGAAGTAGCCTTTTCACGGCGTATGTGTTGCTCTCTTGTTTGCAAAGCCATACGAACCGCACGGTTACTTTGCGCATCCACACTCACACCAATTATTCTTCCGGGAATATTTCTTTTGAATTCATCCCTTGTAGAAAAAAATGCGGCGTGCGGACCACCAAATCCCATAGGCACACCAAACCGCTGAGATGAACCAATGGCCACATCAGCGCCCAATTCTCCAGGTGGAATTAATAAAGTAAGCGCCAATAAATCAGTTGCCATTATCACCTGTGCATTTACGTTATGTGCACTTTCGATAAAATTTCTATGGTCTTCGATACTTCCTTCACTATCGGGATATTGAACGATGGCGGCAAAATAAGTTTCATCCAATTGGGCGGTTTTAAAATTCCCGAAAACCGGTTCGATCCCCACAGGTTTTGCCCTTGTGATTAAAATATCTTTTGTCTGCGGAAATATTTTTTCATCTATAAAAAATTTGCCCGAAGTAATATGGTCGTGGTCTTTGTTTTTATGATTGAAAAGCATCGCCATTGCTTCGGCGGCAGCGGTTCCTTCATCGAGCAAACTTGCGTTGGCAATCGGCAAAGCCGTTAAATCGCTTACCATCGTTTGGAAATTCAAAAGGCTTTCCAAACGGCCCTGGGCAATTTCTGCCTGGTACGGTGTGTATTGTGTGTACCATCCCGGATTTTCAAAAAGATTTCTTAAAATTACGGAAGGTGTGATGGTATCGTAATA
>JBDTGD010000329.1:0-6574 GCA_039937595.1 Ginsengibacter sp.
GCAGCTATTACAGGCTTCGGACAATTTTCAATTTTAAAAAAAATATCCTGGCCTTTTTGCGCCAGCATCATGCCTTCATCGTTTTTAGCAGCAACAAATTCAGCAATATCAGCTCCTGCCACAAAAGCTTTTTCTCCGGCACCGGTTATAATGGCACCTTTAATTTTATCATCGCTATAAACATTATCTATCGCACGATCTAACTCATCCAAAACCATTTTATTCAATGCGTTTAATTTTTCAGGCCTGTTGACGGTAATGGTAAGAATACTATTTTCAAGTGCTGTTTGTAAAGTTGAATAATCCATGGTTAAGTAATAAGTTTTAAGTGATAAAGTATGAAGCAGAATTTAAAAACGTCTGTTTATTTCACCCGGTTTTTATATAACCTGCAATATTTGAAGTGGAAGTACCGGGCCGAAATAGTTTTCCAGCCTCCATTCATTTAATGATTTCATATCATCCTCTTCTTTCAACAATTTTCAATTGCAAAAAATGGAAAATTATTTCATTAAAGATAAAGTATGTTCAATTCTTTTTATGGTTTCTTCTTTTCCAATCAGAGAAGAAATATCAAAAACACCAGGGCCAAACTTTCCGCCCACCAGCATTACACGCAAGGGTAACATTAATTCGCCTGGCTTCAGGCGCGCCGCTGCGGCCAATTCTTTGAACGTGTGTTCAATATCGGTTAAGTCCCATAAATTTAACAGAGAGTAAGCACGCACTAATTCCACAAAAAACTGATTTTTATTTTCATTCCATTTTGGAAGGATAGCTGAAGTGTCAATTGTTTGAGGAGCATTAAAAAAGAAACTCGCCTGTTGCCAAAAGTCAGTCAACAACGTACATCTTTCTTTTGTCAGTTCTATTATTTTATCTAGATTATTTTCATTCCGGATCATTATATTTTTTTCTTCAAATATTTTCTCCACTTCTGGTCTTAATCTTTCTACAGATGATTTTTTTATCCATTCATGATTGAACCATTTCGCTTTTTCAAAATCAAATTTTGCTCCGTGAGAATGGACTCTGTCAATTGAAAATTTGTCAATCATTTCTTCTAAGGAAAAAATTTCCTGCTCTGTACCATCGTTCCATCCAAGCAAAGCAAGCATATTAATAAATGCTTCGGGTAGAAATCCCAGCTCCTTAAATCCTGCCACTTTGCCTTTATTAGGATCGTTCCATTCCATTGCAAATACCGGAAACCCTAATCTTTCACCATCTCTTTTACTAAGCTTTCCATTGCCATCGGGTTTTAAAATCAATGGAAGATGTGCCCAGTGTGGCATCTCTTTTTCCCAACCAAAGTATTTCCAGAGCAGTACATGCACGGGTGCGCTTGGCATCCACTCTTCACCACGAAATGAGTGCGTGATCTTCATAAGGTAATCATCCACTACTACTGCCAAATGATACGTAGGCATCCCATCAGCCTTCAATAAAACTTTATCATCCACCCCATCTGTCTGCATTTCAATATCTCCACGAATCATGTCTTTGAAACGGACATATTCATTACGCGGCATTTTGATACGTATTACATGTGGAAAATTTGATTTAAGCAATGCTTCTGTTTCTTCTTTGGGAAGACTCAATGAATTCCGCATCTCAAGCCTGTTTTGAAAATCGTATTGCACATTATATTTCCCTTCTGCTTTTAATTTCTCTCTCAAATTCTCGATTTCTTCAGATGTGTCAAAGGCATAATATGCATGTCCCGATTCTACTAATTGCTCAGCATATTCGCGATAAATACTTTTTCTTCCGCTTTGTCTGTATGGCCCGAATTCGCCTGGATTTTGTGGGCTTTCGTCTGGTGAAATGCCACACCATTTAAGGCAGTCCATGATGTATTGTTCTGCTCCATCCACATACCGGGTTTGATCAGTGTCTTCAATCCTTAAGACAAATTCGCCATTATTCTTTTTGGCAAATAAATAATTATACAATGCGGTGCGTACGCCACCAAGATGCAATCCCCCTGTTGGGCTTGGCGCAAATCTTACTCTTACTTTACTCATTTTGCAAAGATAATTGATTGATATTATCAATTTTGTGTACAAGCGCACTCTTTACGGGCATTCAACGGCTAAGTAATAGTAAAGCAATTATTATTATTGATTTCTATTCAGTTTCTACGGCGGTAAATAGCACTTTAAATTAATGATAGTTAAACAACTTTTATCAGGAATATTATTTCACGCTGAAATAATGAGGGGTAAGTCTTAAAGGGTTCTAAAAAATAGTGTTTCTAAAATTTGTATTGTTTTCTTAAATCAGTTCGTAGCTGATGCAATGGTTCGCTAATGCCTACTTTATAAAGGTGAGGGTTATTAAAACGTTTGTGTTCTTCAGGCAAAAATTGCAATCGTTTTTGTGAAAAAGCTGCAACATCTTTTGGCTCGTATTGTGCCAATAATGACTTCCCGTTTTCCATTATTTTGTGAAGCAGCGGACTTGCCAGTTTTGTGTTTAGCGACATACTTTTTTCAGGGTCATACGGATGAATCATTTGGTCGGGAATGCCATCTTTTGCCAGCGCAATTGCATCTGCAACAAAGCGACCATCTTCATCTGTAAACCTATATACTTGCTTAATACCCGGGAGTGTTACCTTCTGAATATTTTCAGATAATTTTATTCTGGGCTTTCCATTTATTTCTCCCAATTTATAGACACCATCCAGTGCTGCATCCGGCTGTCCGGTGGACAAACTAGTACCTACTCCAAAGATATCTATTGGTGCTTTTTGTTCCAATAAGCTTTTGATAAGATATTCATCCAGTTGATTAGATACTACAATTTGTACGCTCTGGAACCCTGCATCATCAAGCATTCTGCGTGCTTTTTTAGAGAGATATGCCAGGTCACCGCTGTCTAATCTTATGCCCTGAAGTTGTTTCCCTTTTTCTTTCATTTCCCTGGCAACTGTTATGGCGTTCGGAACCCCACTTTTTAAAGTGTCGTAAGTATCTACCAACAGCGTGCAATTTTCCGGCTGCCATTTTGCAAATTCTCTGAAGGCAGTCAGTTCATTTTCCTGGCTTTGAATAAATGAATGCGCCATTGTACCTGACGCTTTTATGTCATACATTTTGGCGGCATACACATTGGAAGTGCTGTCAAAACCTCCTGCTATAGCGGCCCGGCTTGCAGATATTCCACCCAGTGCCTGCGCTCTGCGCAATCCAAATTCACTGAGATGTCGATCGCCCGCGGCATAGCGGATTCTTGCCGCCTTAGTTGCAATCAGCGATTGAAAATTTAAATAATTCAATAATAAGGTTTCTATTAATTGTACTTCTGCCAGGCCGCCTTCCACATGCAGCAAAGGTTCCAGGGGAAATACTGTTTCTCCTTCTGGCATTGAACGAATCGTTCCTTTAAAACGGAATGCTGCAAGCCATTCTAAAAAATTATTTTCAAATCCTTGCTTTCGCAACCAATTAATTTCATCGGCATTAAAATGAAGATTTTCAATAACAGGCAATAGCTCGCCCAATCCACAAAAAATTACGTAACCACCTGAGAAGGGCAATTTTCTAAAAAAATAATCAAAAGATGCGGGAGCATTATGAATTTTTTGACTAAAGTAGGCTTCGGCCATCGTCAGCTCATACATGTCGGTATACAAACCCGACTCAGTGTTGATTTGAAATTTTTTATCATTCATAAACATAAATGTAGGAATTAATTAATTCTATTTTTATTTATTAATCTGGCTTATACATTTGCTTTATTTTTTTGAAAATAAAAAATATGAATTTTGATTAAAAGCCTGCCTGCTATTAGTCTGCGTGCGGCAGGTTAATTTAGAGTAATCTTAGCAACGATTACCCTTTATCAAAAAATGAAGAGTTAAAAATCTTCCAATAGAAAATCTCAGACATTCACTCCGGCAAGGTCAAAATGTTTCTCCGCCATTTCTCTGATATTATCGCCGATTGCGAGAGATGCAGTGGCTGCGGGAGAAGGCGCGTTCAACACATGAATACTTGAATCTTTATATTCTATCCTGAAATCGTCGCGGGTATCGCCATCTTCGCTCAGTAACATCGCGCGAACACCTGAACGTCCTGGTTTTATATCCTCCATCGTCAATGATGGAACTAACCGTTGCAGTGTTTTCAAAAATAATTTTTTAGAAAACGCACGACGATATTCATTGATACCAAAGCTCATATTTTGAAAAAATAATTTCCAGGTTCCACGGTAACTTAATGCATCAATAGTGTCTTTCCAGTTGAAATCTGTTTTGCCATAACCTTCTCTTTTAAAAGTGAAAACCGCATTGGGTCCGCACTCTATTTCCCCATTGGTCATCCTTGTGAAATGTACGCCCAGGAAGGGGAAATCCGGATTGGGCACAGGATAAATCAGATTTTTTATTTTATGCTTTGCCTCTTCAGTAAGCTCATAATAATCTCCCCTGAAACCAACCACTTTCTCCTTCAATTTCACATGGTCTTTGCGGGCAAGCCTGTCTGCCTGTAATCCGCCACAAAAAATCATAAACCTGCTACGATAGGTTCCTTTATTGGTACCAATCAGGTTTACATCATTTTCTTTTTCAAAAGAATTGGCTTCTGTATTTAATTCCAGCTGACTTTGAGGATTTATGTTTAAAGCAATTTCCACCATCTTATCAGTTGCTTTCACATAATCAATAATTCCCGTGCAAGGCACCCAGATTCCTGCAATGCCCACACAGTAAGGCTCATGCTCTTTGATTTGTTCCGCGTTTATTTTTTCAATTCCTTCAATTTTATTTTCTAATCCTGTTCCAAAAATTTTATCGAGGTAAGGAAGTTCAGATTCATCTATGGCTACTACCACTTTACCACATACATCATGCGGAATATTATTTTCCTCAGCAAATTTTACCAACGCTTTTCTGCCTTCCACACAATTCTTTGCTTTTAAGGAACCAGGTTTGTAATAAAGCCCTGAATGCATCACTCCCGAATTATTTCCTGTTTGATGAAACGCAAGTCGCTCTTCTTTTTCAATCAAAATTATTTTTAAGGAAGGATAATGTTTTTGCAATTGATAGAATGTGGCTGCTCCTACTATTCCCCCGCCAATAATGGCAATATCAAATATTTCGTTTTTCAATATGGTGATTTAAAATTTGGGTTATTTATTCGTTTACTATTAAGCGCTTGAAGATTTTGCCTGATGCAAAAATAAATCTTCTAATTTATTGCGATAAAACATTCAACAAAAGTGTGAAATAAAAAATTGAAGTTTATGATACCGTAAAACCAAAAAGGTTTACCTGAACAAATAATTCGTGAAAATTTGTGTAATTCGTGGCTTTACTTCAAATAAAATATGAACTTCATTGCATGTATCATTCTTACGAAGAAATTGCCCTGGCAGAATTAAAAGTATGGCAAAAAAAAATGTTGCGAAGACCTTCGATCTTCAACAATCTTTCAAAAAAACTTCAGACAAAAATCAATTCGTGGATACCTGAAAAAATCCACAACGCCATAACGATTACTATCAAGCAAATGACAAGGGCGGTTTTGTTCGGCGCAAAGTATGCTGCTACAAAACCTCTGATAAATGTTAGTTTACTGGTGCGCGAAAATATGATACACAAGAAAATAGAAACTTATAAAAAAGCAGCCGCTGTGGAAGGAGGTGTTACCGGCGCGGGTGGTATTTTGTTGGGGCTGGTAGATTTCCCGGTTTTAATAGGGATAAAAATTAAACTTTTGTTCGACATAGCCTCTCTGTATGGTTTCGATGTCAATGATTACAAAGAAAGGGTTTACCTGCTTCACATTTTTGAATTGGCTTTTTCAAGTGATTCGCATCGAAAAGATATTTATTTGAAAATGATGAATTGGGAAAAGAAAAGCCGGAATTTACCCGATGATATTCACCAGTTTGACTGGAGAAATTTTCAACAGGAATACAGGGATTACCTGGACATTGCTAAAATGGCGCAACTCATTCCCATAGTTGGTGCGCCTGTTGGGTTTATAGTAAATTACCGATTAATAAAAAAGCTGGGAATTACTGCGATGAATGCATACCGCATGAGATTGATTGATACGACTCAAATTACTAGCGGTGATTAATAAACGAAAAAAATAATAAATTCCTTGATGGAATTTTTTATAAAAGCACTATTGTTTTTTGTAAATTTATCTTTTAAAAATTTAATTTTATGCCTCCAAAAATCAACTGGCCGGAAGCCATCAAGCCTTTACTAAAAAAATACAAAGGAAAAAAACACCCGCTGGATTATAAAAGTAATTACCAGTTGCTGGTGGGTGTAATTTTGTCAGCACAGGATTCTGACAAACATATCAATCAGCTTGCATCGGAGCTTTTCAAAGCTTTTCCAAATATGGAAGCGCTATCCCACGCTACTCCTGAAACGCTGTTTCCTTTTATCGGGAAAGTTCGCAATTTTGGTAATAAAACCAATTGGCTTATCGCGCTTGCGCAAAAAATAAAAAAAGATAAAAATATTCCTCTTACGCTTGATGAACTAACGGCATTACCAGGCATTGGCAGAAAATCGGCGAATGTAATTATGCGCGAAGCCGGC
>JBDTGD010000330.1:0-2158 GCA_039937595.1 Ginsengibacter sp.
CCTTCACTTCTTACACTTGCACTATCCTTTTCAAAATTTACGGTATAAGATTCGTGGGGCTTTAAAGGAACTTTATCAAAAAATATATTCCACCCATTTTGAGAAATTAAATCTCTTTTGCCAATGGTTAAAATAAATGCAGGATCAAGCCCGGAGGCAATTTCTTTATCATGCATTTGAATGCTTTTAAAAAGAGGTTTATCTTTTGAAAGATCCAATACTAATTTTCCGGATTCGTTATGTCCTGTGGGCCACGTAGCCGTTAACAAATTTTCTTTTAGGGAAATTTTTGCCTCCCCTTTTTTACTATAGCCGCTTAAATCTAAACTGGTTTGTGCCCTGCTACCCACACTTAAAAGAATAAGAATTGAAGCGACAATATATTTCATGATCTATAAAATTTAATAACGGTAAAGCAATAAATAAATCGCTTTCTTATTTTAATTACCATCTCATTTGAACACTTCGTCCATCTGATGAATTGATGAATTGCAACAAGCAAGTATGCGATAATTCATCCCATTCATTTGTATATTCCACAGGCTTTCCCTGGACATCATTTACTACAACTGTCAATGGCTTTGATGGCAAAAGAATGCGCATGACATTGTGTGTGTTCGACGGGCTTTTGGTTATGAACGAATACGAGTGTGCAGTTCTCTTTTCTTCATACGCTCTCGATGCTGCACATAAAATCTGCGGCTTATTTTTGTCTTTTATCCTTCTTAAATCATATAGCAATGATTGTTGGCCGGGTTCAATAATTTTTTCCTGCAAAACAGGCAGCGTAGGATCAAACAAATCTATCACCGGACCATTAATATGCAATGGCTCTTCATTCACACTTTCGGTCATCACAGAAGCTATATCATAAGGCCCACGCTCAAGATAAAAATAATTTTTCGTTTCAAGTTTTCCTGCATGTGCCTCTTTTTCGTAAGCTTCTTTTACCAGTTTTAAAAAACTGGTGTCGCCGCCAGGATTTAAAATTAGCTCTTTTGGGTCTTCTCTCTCAATAAAAACTTTTCCTTTACCAAAAGAATACATCATTTTATTCCCGGAAGGATTGATGTGCATCGTTCCAAACAAATGGTCAGAAGACGCCGAATAATCGTTACCATCCGTATTCCACCATTCTTTTACTTTTTGAAAAGGATCATTATCTTTTCCATAATAAATTAATACGCCTCCCCCTTGCACCCATGCCGCCAATTGTTTATTCACTTCTTCTGATTGAGGCTTCATGTTGGCATAACTCATCACCAGCACTTTTATATTCTTTAAAGTATTTGCAAAGCCGAGGTTTTCCATATGGACGGTTTCTACTGGAATGCCTCTTTTTAATAATGGCATTACCATTCCATAAAAATTGGACAATTGTGGGTCTTCATAACTTTCGTGTGTGGGAAACCGTTGGAACATCATTGAATTTCCTACGAGGACACCTACGCCCCTTGAGCCATTGATTTTGTTGGAAGACTTAGGCATCTGCTGAAGCGCATTCACCATCACCTGCATGCGTGTAGCGAAGGCAGGAGCAATAGGTTGCTTTTCATCGCTTCCCTCTACTTGAAATTTACCGAGGTAAATCCTGTGCGGCCATGGCATCACTTCATAATTGTCAACCGTCGGATAAAATAATTCAGCCGTGTAGGTGGCTTCATAATTTATTTTATAATCATCCCATGTTCTTGCTCTGTCCTCTATCGGATCAGTTAAAAAATAAATTTTGCGGCCGGTTGGCGCTACCATCGAAAGCATCGAACCGTATTCCAAAAAAGCATTTTCAAATACACGTTCTTTTTCTATTCCATTAAAATAGACCGGTTCCCTTGAAGTGCCCGTCCAAACCTGTGCAATATAACCATCCATCCCATTAAGCGCAGCCAGGCTTGCTTCGGGACTTACGATCTGCCATGAAGAATAATTCAACAACGAATGGGTAGGCACGAAACATTTTACCTGAACCCCTTTGCTTTCACCATAAGATTTCGCATATTGAAATACTTCTTTTAGTGCGTGAAAATATAAATGGTATTTAAGTTTGGAAGAAAGATAAGTTGCTTCAGGCGATTCATCCTGTGGCATCCATGCAAAACCATAATATTTTTGCCATTGCTGTTTAAAAGCATCACTATATCCGGCTCTTGCCCAGAAC
>JBDTGD010000331.1:0-2804 GCA_039937595.1 Ginsengibacter sp.
AATGCACCCAGTATATGCTCCAGGGATTGTGTAAGTCTGCCTGGTAAATATGGAATTTTCCCGGCGGTAAAATCATAAATTGATTGGCGTTCAGCGTGTAACTTTTTGTTGCTGTCTGATAATGACCCCGTCCACCTAAGCAATAAATAAGAATATTATCGGGGCAACCAAATTGCCTTTCGCGGTAATGAAATTTCGCTTTGGGAAAATAACCGATGTGAGTGATAAAAAGGCTGTCTATAAATTCTTTTTTGCTAAGCTTGTTTACTACTATATCGCGTGGTATATTAATTTGTTTTTCACCCGAAAAACCATCTTTAATTTTTTGAACAGGCATGTGATAAAATAATTAAACAGTAAAAGAAGAAAGTTGCCATTTTTCTAATTTAGATTATTAATATTTATTGTGAGATATTTTATTTTACAAAATAGGTGGCGATAAATAAATCTTTCAATTAAGAAGATTGTTTAAATGACAGAGAATCAATTTTTACGAGGGATATATCCATTCAATTTCATTTATTAAGCTCAGTAAACAAACAATTAATTTAGATTTTGATTCAGCTTTAAAAGTAATAGATAGAACAATAGCATAATCTATTCTTTTGTCATGCCTCTGCTGCTAACTTGCAAGGAAAGGGATTGATGGCAAAATTGTTCCGACAGTGCAGTAAAAAATAATAGAACAAATTTCGATATGCTGTTTGTAATAAAGATTTTTTATTCATGTCAGTAGCAATTAAATAAAATAAAGCTTCTTGTTCTTTGCGTTATTTGTAATAGTTTACGGCATTATTTTATATAAGCTCTCTTTGCTATAGTGTGGGGCAAAATTTCTTTAGGTAGGATAGAGATAGTTCAATGAAATGAATAGCTAAGCTTTGTATTTGAAGTCCTTAACAAAATCACTTAAATATTTTTTAAATGAAAAAACTTACTTTTTTATTGGTCATGGTAGCATTGTTTGCTATAGGTAAAACTTATGGACAAAAAAAAGTAACAAAAGATGAGCGCATGCAATGGTGGCGTGATGCAAGCTTTGGAATGTTTATTCATTGGGGTGTCTATTCTGTTCCCGCCGGAACCTACGATGGGCATAAGATTGACGGTATTGGAGAATGGATTATGAACCGTGGAAAAATTCCTGTTGCTGAATACCAGGAATTTGCCAAAGAATTTAATCCTGTAAAATTTAATGCGGATGAATGGGTAAAAATGGCAAAAAATGCCGGAATGAAATACATTGTGATAACGGCAAAACATCATGACGGATTTGCCATGTTTAAAACAAAAGCCAGTAAGTGGAATATTGTAGATGCAACACCTTATGGGAAAGATATTTTGAAACAATTAGCCGCTGCCTGTAAAAAATACCACGTTAAATTAGGATTTTATTATTCCCAGGCGCAAGACTGGAATAATCCCGGAGGTGCTGCGGCGAGGAAACTCACCAGAGAAGGCTGGGCCAATCCGGATTCTGCAAAAATTGATGCCTACACTGCTGCGCATAAAGGTCATTGGGATCCGGCACAAACAACAAAAACGATGGGCCAATACATAGATGAAGTAGCAGTGCCGGAAGTAAAAGAATTACTTACCAATTACGGTAATGTTGCTGTGTTTTGGTGGGATACGCCTACAGATATGACCGACGAATATGCTGAAAAATTAAATGCATTATTAAGCCTTCAGCCCAATATTATTACCAACGATCGTTTAAAGCACTTCAATTTCCCCGGTGATTATAAAACTCCCGAACAACGAATTCCCAAACTCAGCGAACTGAATGGAGAGGATTGGGAAACCTGTATGACGATGAATGAAACCTGGGGTTACAAATCTTATGCAGACAACTGGAAAAGTACCGAAACGCTAATTCGTAACTTAATTGATATTGCTTCAAAAGGAGGGAATTATTTATTGAATGTTGGTCCAAAAGCCGATGGTACCTTTCCGCAGGAAAGTATTGACCGCTTGAAGCAAATAGGAGATTGGATGAAAGTAAATGGAGAAGCAATCTATGCAACAAAGGGAAGCCCTTTACTTCCATTGAACTGGGGACGTTGTACTCAAAAAGAAAAGGCAAATTCGACTACTCTTTATTTATCCGTTTTTGACTGGCCTGCAGATGGCAAGCTTTTTATTCCCGGAGTAAAAAATAAAATAATTTCTGCAAAACTAATGAGTACTGGAAAAGCATTGGCAAGAAAACAAACTGATGAGGGAATCGAAATAAATGTTCCACAGGTGATGCCTGATACAATCGCTACAGTTATAAATCTCGAAGTAGAGGGGAAAGTGATGAACCAAAATGAGTTGTCCATAAAAAAATAGGTTCAGATAGCCCGGCATAAATAATCGGATTGTCCATATATTTCATACAATACTCTATTCTTTCATCAAATGGGAATGTCTACTTTTATAAAATATTACCATTGATGTTTTCGTCTTTAAATTCAATAAAGGAAAAACTTCATTGCGGGTAAACTGTCATTCTCATTTATAAAAGCAATTTGTTTGCATGAAGTCACTAAAAGACAAAGTAATTTTCTTAACAGGAGGTTCCGATGGCATAGGATATGAATGTGCGAAAGCTTATTCAGAAGAAGGCGCTAAAGTTGTAATTGCCGCATTAGACGAACCCCGAATAAATGAAGTGATAAATGAATTAGGCCAGAATCACCTGGGTATTCGGTGTGATATTTCCGTAGGTTCCGATGTAAAATCGGCGATTGAGAAAACATTACGGGCTTACGGAAAAATAGATGCCATTCACAATAACGCCGGCATTGCTACTCCTTCCA
>JBDTGD010000332.1:0-15205 GCA_039937595.1 Ginsengibacter sp.
GATTATCCTTTTAATCTTACAGGAATCCTGTATTTCCCTAAAGTGAAAAAAAGTTTTGAAATTCAAAAAGATAAGATACAACTCTACAGCAACCAGGTTTTTGTTACGGATGAAGTAAAAGATATCGTCCCCGAATTTCTAATGTTGTTACACGGTGTTATTGACAGTCCGGATATTCCCTTAAATGTCAGCCGCAGTTATCTGCAAGGCGACCCGAATGTGAAAAAGATAGGCTCTTATATCACCAAAAAAGTGGCGGATAAATTAGATGAGTTATTTAAAGAAGACAGAAAATCTTTTGAAGAAAAATGGGAAAGCCTCGGCTTGTTTGTAAAGTACGGAATGATAACGGATGATAAATTCTTAGACAAAGCCAATAAATTTAATTTGTTTGAAGATGCAGTCGGTGGTAAGTTTTATACACTGGAAGAATACAGAACTGCAACCGAAGCTTTACAGAAAAATAAGGATGGCAAATTAGTAATGCTTTATACTACCGATCCGGTTCAGCAAAACAGCTTTATAAAGGGTGCCGAACAAAAAGGATATAAAGTAGTAAAGCTGGAAACTATTGTGGATGCTGCTTTTATTAATAACATGGAGATGAAGTGGCAAGATATGCAGTTTGTAAGAGTGGATGCCGATATATTAGAAAACCTGATTGATAAAACTGAAAATAAAGAAAGTGTTTTAAGTAAGGAAGAAGCAGAAAAACTGAAAGAATTATTTTCTGTGGAAATTCCGGAATTGCACACAACTGTAGAGGTAGAAGGATTGTCAGCAGAATCGGCTCCTGTAATTGCGACACGGCCGGAGTTTATGAGAAGAATGAAAGACATGGCAATGAACGGTGGCGGCGGAATGGGAGGCTTTTATGGCAACATGCCGGAAGAAGTGACGCTCACCGTCAACGGAAATCATCCAATCTATCAATCTATTTTAAAAGAAGAAAATAAAGATCAACAGGGGAAATTAGTCAAGAATTTGACCGACCTCGCGTTGCTTTCACAGGGTTTGTTAAAAGGAAATGAACTGACCACTTTCATCAACAGAAATGTAGAAATGATGGAAGGAAAAGCAGCGAAACCTAAAAGCAAAATTATTACTGATATCTAATTTTCTCTCAATGCTAAAAACAAAGCCATTCTTTTATAAAAGGGATGGCTTTGTTTTTTGAACGCTTCCGATTGGTATTCATTTCAAAAAAACTAACTTAAAGGAATTATCTTTAACCTTCAATATTTTTTCTGCAATTGACCGCAATCTTCTATTATATTTCGTTGCCATTTATTTATCTGTTGTCTGCAACGCCTTTTTTCATATTATACCGTTTGTCAGATGGGGTTTATTTTATTCTCTACGATTTACTGGGCTATCGTAAAAAAATAGTATTGGCTAATTTAAAAAAATCATTTCCTGGAAAAACGGAAGAAGAAATACACCTTATTTGCAAAAAATATTACCGCCATCTTTGCGATCTTTTTTTAGAGGTGCTTAAAACCCTCACAATTTCTAAAAAAGCCATGATAAAGCATTGTGCTTTTAACCCTGAGGCAAAAAAATTGTTTGACCGTTTAGCAAACGAACAAAAAAGCGTTATTGTTGTTTTGGGTCACCAGGGCAACTGGGAATGGGCTAGTAGCTCGTTTAGCTTGCTTTGCAAGCAACAGCTATATGTAATTTATCACCCACTCAGTAATAAATTTTTCAACGAATTGATGCATAAGATCCGCAGCAGGTTCCATGCTAAAACCATAACAATGCGGGAAACTTTTAAAGAAATGCTCATGAGCAAAAGAAGCGGCGAAATCAGCGCTACCGCTTTTATCGCCGACCAGACACCTCCACCTGAGAACGCCTACTGGACCCATTTCTTAAACCAGGAAACACCAGTATTCAGAGGAACAGAGCTGATTGCAAAAAAACTTAACTATTCCATTGTATATGCTTCTATTAAAAAAATAAAACGTGGTTATTATTAAGTGTTCGCGGAAATTCTTGAGGAGTTTCCAGTGCAAACATCAGACGGGATGTTGAGTGAGCTACATACCCGAAAATTAGAAAAAGATATTATTGGGCAGCCAAAAACCTGGCTCTGGAGCCACAGAAGATGGAAACATAGAAGCCAGTTGGCTTGGAAATTATCAATTCAACAAAATAATTCAAAGGCAATTCTGAAATACTCTGTTGAAAAATTTTAATCAGGAATAGTTTTTGAGAATACTTCCATTAAAAATAATTTACTATGGACAAAAGAGCAAAATTAAGCTCGATGGAAAAAATGCTTCGCGAGTTGGACGACATTGTAAACAGTCAAACTTCTTTATTGAAAAAAGTGGCACAATTAGAAGCTGAAAATATTAATCTTGGTAATAGTCTTTTGGAAAAACAATTGCCCGAGATATACTCAGAAGCCGATGAAACCTTGCACGTGGCTACTAAGCTACAAGAGGAGTTCACCATTGCGAAAAACAAATTCATAAAAGATAATAAATTAGATGAGGTAGTTCCTGAATTATAAAATTATCTTCAATGCCGCGATAATTTGTTCCTGATGAAGACGATAAAATCGGTCGGTGGAATTTTTTCTATTCCATTTTGCTTTAAAATGGTAACTATTTGTCCGCGGTGATAGGTTTGATGATTGAATAAATGCAATAAAACTTCGTTTACTGGCTGTTTAAAGTATTCTTTTTTTGAATTATAATATCCAAAAACATGGGTAATATTTTTCTCATTCGATTCGATTACCCACTCGCTCCATTGTTTTGATAATGTTAATAATTTGTTTGAAACCAATTCTATATTTTCATCGGGGTCCTTATCCGGCATTTGTACATGATCCTTCAATTTGAGGCGCTGCCACCATATTTCTTCTACTTCCATCAGGTGAACCAGGGTTTTATAAATACTTCCAAAACTGCTTCCTGTTTCTTTATGCAAAATTTCAGAAGAAACAACGCTTAATTTTACTAACAGAGTTTTGTCAGCCCATAGATTATATGCGGCATACTTTTGAAGAAGTTCTTTCATTTTTTAATGCAAAGAAAAGAAGAAAATAAATATTCGATGGTGATATAATAGGAATTAGTAACCATCTAGAAATACCCGGTTGACTTTAATCTATATCGTTTAATCTTAATGGAGACGCTAAACTTCTGGATTTTTGCAGTTTTTTTTATAAATGAAAAAAAATCCGCCTTATTTTCATTTAAACAGTTCCAAATAATTAAAAACAGTTATTTGTGAACAGTTTGCGAAATTATTAAAGGATTAATGTTTTTGAGTTTTTTGCATAAATTTAAAACCGAATAAAGTATCTATATTCGCATAAGAAAGCGACCCATTCACAATAAGAGAGAAAACCTTTCGTTAATAAATCTGCAAAACGAATGTACATGACAAAATTATTATCCCCCGGGAAACTCGCGCTAATAGCGTTGACTGCATTAGTAGCTTTCCCTTCTTGTAAAAACGGAGGAATCTTTGGAAAAAAGAAAGAAAAATCGTCGGTGACCGGATGGAATTACGATGATAAAAATTATGGAAATTTCCATGTTCTCAAAGCAAAAGAGCAAAAGACTGGCCCTGGTCTTGTATTTATCCAGGGTGGTACTTTTGTAATGGGTGCCAAAGAAGAAGATGTAATGGGAGACTGGAATAATGTTCCCCGCCGCGTAAGTGTCAACTCATTCTATATTGATGAGACAGAGGTTGCCAACGTTCATTATCGTGAATATCTTTATTGGCTGTCTAACACATTTGACAATGATACAACTATTATGAGAATGGCACTGCCTGATACGTTAGTATGGAGAAGTGAGCTGGCTTACAATGAACCTTATGTAGATTATTATTTCCGTTATCCGGCTTACAATTATTACCCTGTGGTAGGTGTATCATGGGAGCAGGCGCATGATTTCTGCGTTTGGAGAACAGACCGTGTCAATGAAAAATTATTAATCGACAAAGGCTATTTGAATAAAAAAGCACCATTATCTGCAATGAAAGGTGGCGAAGGAGATGCTACTTTTAATACAGATACTTACCTGATGTCTCCGGATATGATCAGTAATAAAGCAGCTCCAAAAAAAGATGCTTTAAAGGATGTGAGTGGAAGGCCCAGAAAAGTGGTGACATTTGAAGATGGGATTTTACTCCCTGGCTATCGTCTTCCAACCGAAGCAGAATGGGAATATGCTGCTTACGGACTTATAGCACAAAATCCTAAACCACGTACCAAAGAAAAAAATCATGGTGAAGAAGTACTTTCAAACCAGCAGGTTTATTCATGGAGCAAAAATGTAAACGGGCTTCGTGATAATCGCCGCGGCAGTTGGCAAGGAGAGTTTCTTGCAAATTTTAAAAGAGGAAGTGGTGACGTGATGGGCGTTGCAGGTGGACTTAACGACCGCGCGGCTATTCCTGGTCCAATTAAATCATATTATCCAAATGGATATGGCCTGTATAACATGAGTGGTAACGTGAGCGAGTGGGTTGCAGATGTTTATCGTCCGATGACTTCAATCGATGAGAACGATGTAAATCCTTATCGTGGAAATAAATTTGAAGAATATTATAAAGATGACCAGGGAGAATACGTAAGAGATACCTTGGGCAGGTTGAAAAAAGTGGTAGTGACAGATGCTGAAGCTTCTTCAAGGCGTAACTATCAGAAAGGTGATGTAATCAACTACCTTGATGGTGATTCTATTTCAAATGTAACTTACGGCTACGGTACTACAACATTAGTGAGCGATAAATCAAGGGTAATTAAAGGTGGAAGTTGGGATGATATGCCTTACTGGTTATCTCCGGGAGCACGCCGCTACATGGAAGAAGATCAATCAAGCAGCACTGTGGGTTTCCGTTGTGCAATGACACGCTTGGGCAGCCCTGAGGGAAATGGTTTCAAAGAAGGTAATATCTTTGGTACCAGAAAACAAAATAAAAGTAAAAATTAAAGGTACTTAATAAATAAAGTGGCGGCCTCTTATTGAAAAATGAGAGGCTCTTTTATTATTATTCTTTATGAAGAGAATTGTCTATTACCTAAATCTCTTTTCATAATTTTATCCTTAACTTAATAACATAACCTACAAATAGAGAACATTAATGTTTGAGTTTCACGCAGACAGAAAAAGATATTTTGATATTCAATTATTAAATGCTGAAAAATATATCCTGCCATTTATTGAATCCAATTTTGAGATTAAAAATGGAATGCGTGTAATGGAAATAGGTTGTGGCGAGGGTGGTGTTTTAAAAGCGTTTGTAGATAAAGGATGCGAAGGAGTAGGCGTAGAATTTGATTTGATAAGAATAGAAAATGGTTCTCAGTGGTTGGACGATGATATAAAAAAAGGGAGAATTTCTTTCGTGGCAAAAGATATTTACGACACCAATGTGGAAAGTCTTGGAGGAAAATTTGATATTATTCTGCTGAAAGATGTGATAGAACATATTCATGATCAGGAAAGATTACTAGGACGTTTAAAAGATTTTTTAAATCCTTCAGGGATTATTTTTTTTGGTTTCCCACCCTGGCAAATGCCTTTTGGGGGGCATCAACAATTGTGTAGAAACACGCTATCAAAGGTTCCCTATTTTCATTTACTGCCTCGAGTTGTTTATAAAAGGCTTTTAAAATTATTTAAAGAACCTGAGGGTGTAATTCCTGTTTTATTGGAAATAAAAGAAACTGGTATTTCTATCGAACGATTTGAAAAAATTGTAAAGAAAACCAATTACTCAATAGTAGATAAAATACATTATCTTTTTAACCCTATTTATGAGTATAAATTTAATTTAAAGCCAAAGAAGCAAAACAGGCTGGTATCTAAAATACCTTACGTAAGAAACTACGTAACGACCTGTGTTTACTATATTATTAAATCAAAATAATTTGCATGGGTTTTTTTGACGCTGTTAATTTATTTCTGATACGGTCCGCCTTCCACTTAATATTTGTAAACTTGCCGAAGTTGAAGCATAAATGGCCATTTTGAGCGTTCTCTAACCTAAAGAAAGATATAAAATATGTTGAAAAGAATTTCTAAAATAACCGGCATTGTCATTCTCGTCTTGATTGTAATTGCTTTTTTACTTCCTCTTCTATTCAAAGGGAAGATCATGGAAATCGCAAAGAAAGAAATTAATAAAAATATAAATGCCAGAGTTGATTTTAAAGACGTGAATATATCACTGTTCAGGCATTTCCCACATGTGGCCGTGGGTTTGGAAAATTTGGAAGTAATTGGCAATGGTGATTTCTCGAAAGACACTCTTATTTCATCTAAACAAATTGACGTTTCTATGAATCTCATGAGTTTTTTCGGCAACTCAGAAATGAAAATATATTCTATTACTATTGATAAACCCCGTATTCATGCTATCGTGAACAAAGAAGGAAAAGCCAATTGGGATATTACCAAACCGGATACTACTTCCACCCAGCAACAAGCAAGTGATTTTAAACTCTCTCTTAAAAAGTACTCTATCAATGATGGATATATAAGCTATGTGGATATTCCAGGAAATATGAGTAGTGAAATATCTCATCTTGATCATTCAGGAAACGGAGATTTTACGTCTGACCTGTTCACGTTAAAAACAAAAACATCTGCCGAATCCGTTTCGTTTACTTATGCGAATATTCCTTATCTGGTTGATGCCAAAGCTTCTCTAAATGCAGATATACAAGTGGACAATAAGAACGATAAATACACTTTTAAAACGGATGATATTGCATTAAATGACCTGAAACTTTCCGCAGAAGGATATTTTCAGTTTGTAAATGACAGCACTTATGGGATGGACATAAAATTCAATGCGCCTTCAACTGAATTCAAAACGTTATTATCATTGATACCCGCTGTTTATAATAATGATTTTGCTAAAATTAAAACCAGTGGCAAATCGGTATTCAATGGTTTTGTAAAAGGTGAATACAATTCTGTAAAAATGCCTGCGTATAATATAAACCTTAATGTAGAAAATGGATTCTTTCAATACCCCGATTTGCCGCAGCCTGTTAAAAATATAGGCCTGACCGTAAAAGTGGATAATCCTGATGGCATTACGGATCACACCGTAATCAATATTTCCAAAGGCCACATTGAGTTTGGTAACGATCCTTTTGACTTTACATTGTTACTGAAAAATCCGGTTACGGTTCAATATATTGAGGCTGCGGTAAAAGGCAAACTGAATCTTGCTCAGGCCACCCGATTTGTGAAATTAAGCGGGAATACCAAACTGTCCGGACTTTTAGATGCCGATGCATCAGCTAAAGGAAATTTAGCGGTTATCACGCAACAAAAGCCAGGGCCATTTACAGCTAATGGGTTTATCAACATCACTAATCTGAATTATTCATCCAGCGATTTTCCGCAACCGGTTAGTAATAGTAATATTCAAATAAAATTTGCAAATCCCGATGGAGTCGCCGATCATACGATAATTCAAATCCCCGCTGCTCATGTGGAAATTGGTAATAACCCCATTGATTTTAATGTGTTGATTAAAAACCCGGCTACAGCACTTTATTTCGATGGCGCAGCAAAAGGAAAATTCGACCTCGCTTCCGCAGGCCAGTTTACTACCTTTGAACCAGGAACAAAATTATCAGGAATGCTTTCGGCAGATATTGCTTTTAAAGGCAATAAATCTGCTATTGATAAAAAAGAATATGAAAAGATCAATACGTCCGGCACTTTCAACGTAGCCGATGTGAATTATGTCAGCAAAGATTATCCAGATGGAATAAAAGTAAATAATGCGACATTCACTTTCAATCCTAGAAATATTACCCTCAATTCATTAAACGCCGAATATCTTAAATCGAACATCACAGCCAACGGATCTATTGATAACGCGATTGGATATGCCTTAAAAAATGAACCTATTGCAGGAAATTTAAATGTACATGCTGATAAATTAAATCTGAATGATTTTATGGGAACTGACACAGCAGCAAGCAATAGTGCTGCATCAGAACCATTCCCGGCTCCAAAAAATATTGACTTCACCTTAAATGCGGGCGTGGATAAACTGACGTATGATAAAACCGAATATGACAACGTAAAGGGTACGGTGATAATTAAAGACGAAACAGTGAACCTGAAAAATCTGCAAATGAATGCGCTGGGTGGAACTATTGGTCTCAATGGATCTTATTCAACTAAAAATGATAAAAAACATCCCGATATTTCAATGGCTTATGATGTAAAAAACCTGGATGCCCAAAAGACTTTTAATGCTTTTAATACAGTTCAAAAATTAATGCCGGTCGGGAAATTTATTTCAGGAACAATCAATTCACAGTTGACAATGAATGGTAAACTGGGCACTAACATGATGCCGGATTTAACTACCCTTACTGGAAAAGGTGATGTGTTGTTATTGAATGGATTTCTGAAAAAATTCGCCCCGATTGAAAAATTAGCTCAAACATTAAACGTGGTCGAGTTAGATGGTTTCGCACTTAAAGATCTCAAAACCTATTTTGATTTCGCCAATGGCAAAGTTTTGGTTAAGCCATTTCATGTAAAAGTAAAAGACATTGATATGGAAATAGGCGGCGTACATGGATTAGATCAATCTATCAACTATGTGATTGGTATGAAACTTCCCCGTAGTTTAATGGGTGCCCAGGGGAATGCTTTGGTCAACAACCTTGCTCAACAGGCTTCTGCCAAAGGGATTCCGGTTAAATTGAGTGATTATATCAATCTGAATGTAAAAATGGAAGGCTCATTGACTAATCCTATTATTAAAACAGACCTTAATGAAGCGGCCGGCACTGTGGCCAATGAAATGAAACAGCAGGCTGCAGATTTTGTGAAAAATAAAATAGACAGCACGAAGAATACAATCAAAGATTCTGTTAATACAATCAAAGATCAGGTAGTAAAAGACCTGAAAGAAAATATTACCAAACAGATATTGGGTGGACAAAAAGACAGCGCTTCTTCGGAAAAGCCGTTAGAGAATGCAAAGAAAAATGCGGAGAAAACGCTAAAGAAGACATTCAACAATTTGATTAAAAAGAAGGATACTACAAAAAATTAGCGATGAAAGTTTTTAGGATGTAGAGTGAAAATTCATTTTTCTTATGTCAGAAAAAATGAAGCAACGTGTATTGGGTCAGTCAATAAGTATTATAACCCTTATAAACTTTCTTTTGCTCCCTCTACCAGTACGGTGGTTTTGTTATTGATTACTTCCACAAAGCCGCCCTGTATTGTATATTGGGAGGTAGCGTTTTTATCTTTTAAAATCTTTAGTTTACCTGCTTTTAATGCGCTTACTATTGGAGCATGTTTTTCAAGCACCTCAAATACACCACCAATTCCAGGTAGTTGGACTCCATAAACTTCTCCGCTAAAAATTTTCTTCTCCGGTGTCAATATTTCTAAGTTCATAAATTTTATAATTAGCTGATTGGCTAATTAGCTTTCCGATAGCTATCGGAATAGCTAATTAAGAATTTGCCGCTTCCATCATCTTTTTACCTTTAGCGATAGCATCATCCAGGTTGCCTACCAGGTTAAAGGCTGCTTCAGGATATTCATCTACTTCTCCATCCATTATTGCATTGAAACCGCGAATAGTATCCTCGATAGAAACCAACACACCTTTCAAACCGGTAAATTGCTCTGCTACATGGAAAGGCTGTGAAAGGAAACGCTGTACTCTTCGTGCGCGGCTTACTATTAATTTATCTTCGTCGCTTAATTCATCCAAACCAAGAATTGCGATGATATCCTGTAATTCTTTATAGCGTTGTAACGTTAACTTCACGCGATTGGCGCAATCATAATGCTCGTCACCAACAATAGCGCGAGAAAGAATTCTCGATGTTGAATCCAGTGGATCCACCGCGGGGTAAATTCCCAAATCGGCAATCTTTCTGCTCAACACGGTAGTTGCATCCAAGTGCGCAAAAGTAGTTGCGGGAGCAGGATCCGTTAAGTCATCCGCCGGCACATATACAGCCTGAACGGAAGTAATTGAACCATTCCTCGTAGAAGTAATCCTTTCCTGCATCAGGCCCATTTCTGTTGCCAATGTTGGCTGATAACCAACCGCTGATGGCATCCTTCCGAGCAACGCAGAAACCTCTGAACCTGCCTGTGTAAAACGGAAAATGTTATCTACGAAAAATAAAATGTCTTTTCCTTTTCCGGTACCGTCGCCATCACGGAAATATTCAGCAACAGTCAATCCACTCAAAGCCACACGGGCTCTTGCTCCCGGTGGTTCGTTCATTTGTCCGAATACAAAAGTCGCTTTAGATTCTTTCAACTCTTCCATGTTCACCGTATCCAGATCCCATCCGCCTTCTTCCATACTATGAATAAATTTATCACCATATTTCATGATGCCTGCTTCAATCATTTCACGCATCAGGTCATTTCCTTCACGGGTTCTTTCTCCCACACCTGCAAACACGGATAGTCCGCTATATGCTTTTGCAATATTGTTGATCAATTCCTGGATTAATACTGTTTTTCCCACACCGGCACCGCCAAACAAACCAATCTTTCCACCTTTTGCATAAGGTTCAATAAGGTCAATTACTTTAATACCGGTAAATAAAATCTCGGTAGCGGTACTTAAATTCTCAAATAATGGCGGTTTATTGTGAATCGGACGACCATTCTTTTTGCTCACTTGCGGCAACCCGTCAATAGCATCACCTGTTACATTAAATAAACGTCCGTTGATATCCTCACCTATAGGCATTAAAATCGGAGAACCGGTATCAACCACGTCCATGCCACGTTTCAGACCTTCAGTTCCATCCATTGCGATGCAGCGAACACTGTCCTCGCCTAAATGCTGCTGAACTTCCAGGATAAGTTTATCACCATTTTCTTTGGTAAGTTCCAAAGCATGGAATATTTCGGGAAGCTTGTTATCGGCTTCAAAATGAACGTCCACAACCGCTCCAATGATCTGTTTTATTTTGCCGGTATTTGCCATATAACTTTAATTAAAAATCCTGATTTTAATTTGGCGGCAAAGGTAAGGGATACAGTTAAAAAAGACAACAATGATTAAAGAATAATTTGGCTGCTTTTTCGCGTTAATTCGTTGTAATAGTTTTTTAATTTCCCCACTGAGCATTTGGAAAGAGAAAATTTCATTATTTGTCTGTTTGCTGTAAGTTCTTTAGCAAAATAGGAAATCACCGCATTGGTTTGTCCACTGTAGCCAGACTTTAAAAAACGATTTTTTCGTCTTCATGATCAGCGATTTCTCACTACTATATTCCCAGACTTAAAATATTTTCCAACAACAGGCAAACGTTGAAATTCTTTCCATTCTACATTCAATACAAACCAAACATATAATGCGAGTAATAAGGTTGCAGAAATAAAGTTGGTAAGATTTCCTTTAAAAAAATGAATTACACCTTCGTGGATAAAAAATAAAAGAACAACGATAACAATATACGCGCAAAGTTTTTTCCATGCATAAGGGATGCGGTATGCTTTCTGGCCCCAAACATAGCAGATGACCATCATCGAGAAGTAACAAAGAAAAGTGGTCCAGGCGCATGCCATGTATCCATACTTCGGAATAAAAAGATAATTGAGCATGATGGTAATGGCAGCGCCTATTATGGTGATGTAAGCGCCTGAAAGCGTTTTTTGTGTTAGCTTATACCAGATAGAAAGATTATAATAGATACCCAGAAAAATATTAGCCAAAAGCAAAATAGGAACTACTCTTAAGCCGGCCCAATATTTTGGCCCGATGAAATGTTTCCAGATTGGAAGATATAAACTTACCAGTAGGAACATGGTGGTAACTATTATTACAAAGAACTTCATCACCCGCGCATAAACTTTCTGCGGATTTTGCCCCTCCGCCTGCTTAAAGAAAAATGGTTCAGCGCCCAGTTTGAATGCCTGGATAAATAACGTTATTAAAATGGCCAGTTTATAGCAGGCATTGTAAATACCCACCTGTTGTTCCGCAGCAATTGGTGAAACAGGTAGCCACCAACTCAACATTAGCCGGTCAAACGTTTCATTTATCATTCCACCCATGCCAACAATCACCAGCGGCAGCGAATAAATCATCATGTTCTTCCACAATGTAAAGTTGAATTTCAATTTTATCATCGAAATTTCTTTCCCCAATAGCAAAAGCGTAAACACCGACTGGATAAGGTTTGCGATCAAGACATAAACTATCGGATTGACATTGATCTTATAAAACAGCAATACAAATGAATTGGAATTCGACGCAATTTGTGATGGGCAATAGCTTATTAAAAACCAGGTGAAAAATATATTGATTAATATGCCGCCAACCTTTATTAATGCGTATTTTCGGGGCCTTTCTTCTAACCGGAGTTTAGCAAAAGGAATGGTGCCTAATGCATCGAAAGCGATTATAAAAATACCCAGGTAAGCAATTGTAGGCACATCTTTTAATCCTATGATACCGGCGAAAGAATCGCGTACCACCCAAAGTAAAATTGTCAATAATACTGTAGAGAAAAGCAAGGAAAGAGCGGCAGTATTATAAAGGCTGTTTTTATATTCCTTGCGTGATGAAAACCGGAAATAAGTAGTCTCAAACCCATAAGTAAATATCACATTCAGGAAAGAAATTGCGGCATATATCAGGCCCATTTTACCATAATCGCTCGTCTTTGCCAGTGTGTAAGTCAGGTAAGGTGTCAGTAGGTAGTTAATAAACTTTGCAGCAATAGAGCTAACTCCATACCACATCGTTTGTCCTGCTAATTTTTTTATGCTGCTCAAAAAATATTGGGTTTAAAAAGGAGCAAATTTAACCGTATAAAATTTAAAACGAAAATGGAAATTATTATTAACTATTTTTCACTAATTTCATTGCCATCACTAATTTCATCACATGTTAGTCAAAACGTTCGGCAGCGCTGTTTATGGAGTAGAAGCTATTACCATCACGGTGGAGGTGAATGTGAGTAGCGGAAAATTTACATCAATTGTGGGCCTCGCTGATAATGCCGTAAAAGAAAGCCTCGAAAGGATGGAAAGTGCCATTAAGGCAAATGGCTATCATTTCCCAAGAACAAAAGTTGTAGTAAACCTTGCTCCCGCCGATATTCGTAAAAGCGGAACCGCGTTTGACCTTCCCATTGCATTAGCTACTTTGGGCGCAAGCGAGCAATTGGAAAATGCTGAAAAACTCACAGACTATGTGATTATGGGTGAGTTAAGTTTAGACGGCACTGTCCGGCCTATAAAAGGCGCCTTGCCCATCGCCATCCAGGCAAGAAAAGAAAATTTCAAAGGATTAATTCTTCCAAAAGAGAACGCGCGGGAGGCGGCGATGGTTAACAAGCTGAATGTATATGGCGTAGGCCACATTAATGACGTGATTGATTTTTTTATTGATGAAAATTCTATCCAGCCAACCGTTGTAAACACTCGCGAAGAATTTGCGAACGCGCAAAGTGATTTTGAAATAGATTTCTGCGATGTAAAAGGCCAGGAAAATATAAAGCGCGCATTGGAGATAGCCGCCGCAGGTGGCCATAATGCCATTTTAATCGGGCCACCCGGAGCCGGAAAAACCATGCTGGCAAAACGTTTGCCGACAATTCTTCCGCCACTTAGCCTACAGGAAGCATTGGAAACCACAAAGATTCATAGTGTTGCCGGCAAGCTTCCCGAAAATGCAACATTAATTTCAAAGCGCCCATTTCGCTCACCTCATCATACTATTTCTGATGTGGCCCTTGTGGGCGGTGGAGGTATGCCGCAACCGGGAGAAATTTCATTGGCACACAATGGCGTTTTGTTTTTGGATGAATTGCCCGAATTTAAAAGAACTGTTTTGGAGGTAATGCGCCAACCAATGGAAGAAAGAAAAGTTACCATCTCGCGGGCAAAAGTGGCGCTGGATTTTCCGTCAAGCTTTATGCTGATTGCTTCTATGAACCCATGTCCTTGCGGGTATTACAATCATCCTGAAAAAGAATGCAGTTGCCCGCCGGGGGCTGTACAAAAATACCTGAACAAAATTTCAGGGCCTTTATTAGATCGCATAGATCTTCATGTAGAAGTAACCCCTGTTGCGTTTAGTGAATTATCTTCCACTCAAAACTTTGAAAAAAGTGAAAGCATTCGGAAAAGAGTAATAAAAGCGCGAGAAAAACAGGCGGAACGATACAAAGACAATCCGGGTGTTTACTGTAATGCGCAAATGAGTAGTAAAATGCTCAAAGAAATTTGTGTGATTACACAGGTAGGTTCCAACCTTTTGAAAGTTGCGATGGAAAAACTGAATCTCTCCGCCCGCGCTTACGACCGTATTTTGAAAGTAAGCCGCACCATTGCAGATCTTGCGGGTACTGATGAAATAAAACCGGAATATCTTGCCGAAGCAATACAATACAGAAGCTTGGATAGGGAAGGATGGGCGGGATGATAGATACCTGATTAGAAAATCCAGGTATTTGATTGTTTACTGCCACGCGAAAATCTAAATCTTGTTTCGCTTATTTTTGCATTTATGGAAAATCTGCTCACGCAAATAAATAGCTTAAAAGAAGAGATTAATAATTTCTCATCCGATGAAGAAAACGTCGCCGAAGTTTTCAGAATTAAATTTATTGGCTCTAATGGTTCCGTAAAATCATTAATGGCTAAAATGAAAAATGTAGCTCCGGAAAATAAAAGGGAGATGGGCAAAGAACTTAATGATCTTAAATTACTGGCAGAAAATAAATGGGAGGAACTTAAGAACTTAACAGGCAGTAAAAAACATGCTGAAGAAAATAAATTCGATCTTACCCTTCCCGGAGATTCTTTACCTGTTGGCAGCAGGCATCCGATAAGTATTGTTAGAAATAAAATAGTTTCTATTTTTCAACGCCTCGGATTTGCGGTAGCAGAAGGCCCCGAGATAGAAGATGACTGGCATAATTTCACTGCTTTAAACTTACCGGAGAATCACCCGGCAAGGGATATGCAGGATACCTTTTATGTATCACAAAATCCTGCGTGGATGTTGCGCACACATACGAGCAGCGTGCAGGTACGCGAGATGGAAAAAGGTAAATTACCAATCAGGATTATTTGCCCCGGGCGCGTCTATCGCAATGAAACCATTAGCGCAAGAGCGCATTGTTTTTTTCACCAGGTAGAAGGTTTATACATTGCCGATGATGTTTCGTTTGCTGATTTAAAACAAA
>JBDTGD010000333.1:0-8363 GCA_039937595.1 Ginsengibacter sp.
CTTGCAGAAAACCTGTCGCCATGGGAAGTAGTTTCAGAGTTAAACGATTATTTTATGGCGTTCGATGATATCATTGAAAAATATGAATTGGAAAAAATAAAAACCATTGGAGATTCTTATATGTGTGCAGGCGGTATCCCCACAGAAAATGAATCACATCTTGTCAACATTATAAAAGCGGGGCTTGAAATGCAGGAATATATTTCGGCCCGCAACCAGGAAAGAACTGAAGCCAATATGCCAAAATGGGATATAAGGATAGGAATCAATACTGGCCCGTTGGTGGCCGGAGTAGTAGGCAAAAAAAAGTATGCTTATGATATTTGGGGATCTACTGTAAACGTGGCCAGCAGGATGGAGAGCAATGGCGAGCCGGGACGGGTGAATATTTCAGCAGCTACCTATGAGTTAATTAAAGATAAATACAGGTGTACTTATCGCGGTAAAATATTTGCAAAAAATATCGGCGAGATTGATATGTATTTTGTAGAAGAAGTGCTAAGCTAAAATCATATAATAAAAGTTGTTTGTAGCAGAATAAAGAATGGCAAAATTTGTTTGTCTGCTGAAAAGAAAATAAACTACGGGAACATAAATCAAAAAGCATCCACTTCAACTCCCAATCCAAATCCCGATGAATAAATTACTTTTCCGTAATCATAAGTTACTCCTTTAGCTATATCTTCAGCAAGAAGCAACGGCCCATCCATATCCACATAATCGAGTAAGGGTAATAGCTGTGCGATGGCGCCTATGCCAATAGAGCTTTCATTCATACAGCCCACCATCACTTTCATATCAAGTTCGCGCGCTCTTTCTATCATACGTAAAGCAGGCGTAATGCCGCTACATTTGGTCAATTTAATGTTGATACCGTGAAAATGTGAATTGCATTTTTCCACATCATGTTCGCTCACACAACTTTCATCAGCGATAAGCGGTAAAGGAGATTTTTCATATAAAAATTTCATTCCGTCCCAATCGTCTCTTGCCAAAGGTTGCTCGATAAATTCAACATTCATATCTTTGAAAATGTTCATTTTCTCCAGCGCTTCATTGGCTTTCCATGCGGCATTGGCATCAATCCTGAAGACGGAATCAGTGTGCTTCCGCAATTCCTCAATGATGCGAATATCTTCGTTTGTTCCTAATTTAATTTTATAGATAGGCCACGGTGTTTCTTTTATTTTCGAAACCATTTTTTCAATCGTGTCAATGCCAATCGTGATATCCGTTAAAGGATTTTTTGAAATATCCAGTTTCCATAATTGGTGCAGTTGCTTATGTTTCAATTTTCCAAAAATATCCCAGGCAGCCATATCCAAAGCACAAACCAGGAATGGATTTTCAGGAAATGTATGATGCAGA
This sequence comes from Ginsengibacter sp., assembly GCA_039937595.1. Classification (GTDB taxonomy): domain Bacteria; phylum Bacteroidota; class Bacteroidia; order Chitinophagales; family Chitinophagaceae; genus Ginsengibacter. Next base: position 1,369 of record JBDTGD010000333.1, read on the forward strand.
AAATGCCAATATCTTTCCGGTTCAGTAAATGACACTTTTTCGATAAATGTCTTTTTGTATTCTATGTCAGCAATCATTTTGTCCACCGTAATATTGTAATAGGGAATTGCCGGCGCTTCGCCGTAGCCCTTTACACCAAAGAATTCCAGCTCCACTAATAATCCAGGCTGATGGGTTTTTGTTCCTTTTGAAATGGTGAATTGATGTTTGAAAGGAAGATTAGATTCTTTATATTTTAGTTTCATAAACCTCTGACCCTTGAAGAGGAAACCTTTTAAACTTTTTTGAGAAGGATTTTAGTTTCGGTCTTTATAAGGAATTTTTAAGTTTTTATAATTTAAGTTTTTTAATAATGATTCTTTATTTTATACCGTTTCTAAAAATATTTTTGTCGTCTATTTCTTCGGAAGAGATCACATATCTCTTCCACTTTCCTGAATATGCTTTTTCAAGTCATTATTGAAATTGTCTTCTTTCAACAAATCTTCGAGGTTTAGATGCATGCGGTAATGCCAGTAATTATTCGGGTCTGAAGGAATATTGATTCGTTCTTCGTCAGGATTCTCGCGACGAATACTTTCATCCATACCCAATAAATCGGAAAGCTGAAAAATGCTCCACATCGCAGGCGAATATAAATGCTGAAGGATAATTCTTTTGTCAATCCATCCTTCGCAAACAAGAGGCGCTTCACCATACTGCCCCAACATATAGTTGTAAAATCTTTGTGTTTGTTCCCGGTTTTCCTGCCACCAGCCGCGAATAGTACTCATGTCGTGAGTAGAGGGAGTGACGATAGATAAGTAAGGCGCATTGTTCGGATGGAAAAATTCCGTGCCAGGATCTTTAGGCATTCTTTCTATTTCCAGTCCTAATATTCCCAATTGTTTCATCACTTCCGGAACACAAGGCGGCACCATTCCCAAATCCTCGCCACAAACCAGCATATTGGTATTTCGTTTTAACGGAGATAATTTTTTCATTCCCACCTTTGTCCAAAAGTCATCCTGCCGGCGGTAGAAATAATCAATATATAAATCCCAAAGTTTATTTTTTGTATCGCCGTCAAGGTTTTGAAATGAAGATGTTTGATCGATAGAAATCCTGAAATGAAACTTTTGACTTCCGGGTCGTCCTTCTTCAAAAAGCATGACATTACTAACCAGGTCGAATAAGCCCTGTTTTGTTTCTTCATCTTTCTCTTTTTTAAACAAGGCGGCTATTTTTACTTGCGTATTTACGAAATCTTTAAGCTTATAATTTCCATTAGAAGCAGGGTCAAGGTATTTTCCTCTTATCTCATTAGCTCTTTCTTTAAAGGAGCTTTCAAGAATACCCCAGGTAATAAAAGGTTTACAATAACGTTCATCATCAAATTGTATATTTCGTGTACGAAATTCGGTAATGTCAATCGGGATGGCAGGTACAAACCTGCCCATAATACCTTCTACTTCATTTACCGGAATACTCCATATTCTAAAAAAACCGAGAATGTGATCGATTCTGAAGGCGTCAAAATAATTACTCATCTGGTCGAAACGCCTGCGCCACCAGTTGTAATTATCCTTACTCATGTTGTCCCAGTTATAAGTGGGAAAGCCCCAGTTCTGACCCTTTACAGCGAAGTTATCCGGAGGCGCACCAGCCTGTTCTTCCATATTATATAAGTCAGGGCTTACCCATGCATCACATCCATAGCGATAAATTCCTATTGGAATGTCTCCTTTTAAAGCTACTTTTTGACTATGAGCATAATCAGCTATTTCTTTTAATTGCAAATGCAAATGATATTGCACAAAGTAGTAGAAAAGAATCTCATCGTGATGATCCCGCGAAGGAGAGACTAATTTTTGAATAGCCTCTTCATTGTATGTCGAATGAGTTTTCCATTTAGAAAAATCAGATGTTTTATATTTATCTCTCAGATAAGAAAACGCGGCATAAGGTACTAACCAATGCCGGTTTAATTCAAAAAATTCAAAATAATCAATGTCATTTTTAAAATCTTCTTTCCGGGCTTCATACAATAGTTTTAAAGCAGAAAATTTTAATTTTAGCACCTCTCCGTAATCGAATTCTTTAAGGTCATTGAGTTTCTTTTGCTTCTTTTTAAATGGATTAATAATTGCAGAAAAGTCCGCCCCGGCTACTTTTTCAAGATTAATATAAATAGGATGTAAAGCAAAAGCGGAGATGGCTGCATAGGGATAGGAGTCATGCCAGTTGTAATGAGCGGTGGTGTCATTTACAGGCAAAAGCTGGATTAGTTTCAATCCTGTTTTTTTTGCCCAGTCTATTAGTAATTTAATGTCGGTAAACTCACCAACACCAAAACTTTTTTTAGATCTCAATCCAAACACAGGTATCAAAACTCCTGCGCCCCTCCACAGATCGGCCTGGCAATTTACAAATCCATCATTGATAATTGAGATGCTATTTTCTGTTTCTTCTTCCTTATGTACAAACCTGTTCTGACCTTCCTCAAATCTTATCCATTTCTTTTCAGTTATATTATATATTCCGTACTTATAAGAGGCCGGCCATTCATTTTGTTCCAGAAAAACATTAGTGGTGTACCAATTTTTTTTCGGAGAAAGGAAGATAGGATTTTCAGTGTCCCAATTTTTTAGATTTGTTGTGGAACCGCAGAGGCAAACTGTTTCGCCAGGGTTTAATAGCGGCGCCTTTACCCGAAAAGTATGATTAAATTTTTTGGGTTCTGCGACTTTAACTTTTGTAAGAGAAGGCAGCAGCGTTTTGCTAAATGCTTTTGTGAAAAAAATATTCCAGATATTTCCTGCTGAGTTCCATGCATCAAAAACCAAATAGGATTTTATTTTTTTTGAAGAAAGATCAATAAAACGATGGTCCTCTCCATCAAAAATTTCAATTCCTTTTTTGTCCTTTAAAATATATCTGTAATGAATTTCATCATCAAAATCATCAGGAAAACTGATAGAGCCGTACCAAAAATCTTCATCATGCCATGAAAGTTTAACAGCCTTTGACGGATCGTTGTCTCCCAGGTAAAAATTGTTGCCCAGGATAAATAATTCTTCACCGAAAACGGTATGGTATTTAATGTAAAAATTAATCTTCATTTTTTTTCTTAAGACAGTAATTTAGTGCTTTTTTTAAATGTAAATTTTACATTTATAAAAAAAACCTGTAATAATGCGCTTTCAGATGGGGGTAAAGATACAATTCATTCTTTTTTGATATTTCAATTTTCTAAATGTCGGATAATTAAAAGAAAATGTTATTATCTTTTTTCAGTAAATCAATAAAAAACAAAGATTCCAGTTTAGATAATCTAAGTGGGGATCTACGAAAACTTTTTTAAAATCCATTGTTGGTTTAGATTTTTAGAATTTTTGTGAATGACAGGATTGACGAAAACAGATAGCAACGCCGTTACGGAAAACCTGAAACTTCATGTTGATGTTGCCGTGCTTTTTTTAACCTGGAATGAATATTCTTTTCCCGAATGAATAAACTGCTTAAAAGACAAAAACTACCCATACAAGCTACGGCCCATTGACCTCCGACAACCCCAGCTATCGCGCCCGAGAGCAAACTTCCAAATGGCATCGTTCCCTGGAGACAAACGGTATAAAAGCTCATTACCCTACCGCGTTTATCATCGTCAACATGCAGTTGCAACAGGGTATTGGTGCATGCAGTATGCATCATTTGCGAAAGGCCCGCAATAGCTATGAATAAAAGAGATAATGGTAGCGAACGGGAAATTGCAAAACAAATCATTCCTGTCCCCAATAGAATTCCGGTAAATGAAACAATCCGTTTAAGTAGCCCAATCGATTTCCTTTTTGTAAGGAATAGTGCTCCGCAAATGGCGCCAACGCCTGCGGCGCTCATCAAAAATCCGAGTGTATGAGCATCTCCCTTCAAAACATCTTTTGCAAAAATCGGTGCGAGGGTTCTCAATGAAGCATTTGAAAAACTAACAATTGCGAGTAAAAGCAAGAGAGAACGCATCAGGGCATTTTTTCTTACATATTGAATTCCTTCTTTTAGTTTATTTACTATGTCCACCTCCTTCGCTCTTTCCAAAATACTTTTAGGAATACGCATCATCAGCAAACTCACCAGCACAACCGAATAGCTTAAAGCGTTTGCCATAAAACACCATCCTTCGCCTACCGCGCCAATAAGAATCCCCGCTACCGAAGGTCCTATCAACCTTGAAAGATTAAAAACGGTAGAATTTAGTGCAATTGCATTGGGCAGCGCAGTCTTATCCCCTTCTACCATTTCCACGACAAAAGATTGCCGCATCGGCACTTCAAAAGCATTGATAATGCCGAGACAGAGGCTTAGTGCAATAATATGCCATATCTGCACAATGCCCAGGAGCGTTAATATTCCCAACAAAAATGCCTGCGCCATAGCAAATGCCTCGATTCTGCAAAGCGCCTTGTGTTTATCCCAGCGATCTGCATATACTCCCGCAAATGGAGCAATTAAAAAAATGGGAACTTGCTCGCAAAAACCAACTACCCCTAATAGAAAAGCTGAATTAGTAAGCTTATAAACCAGCCACATCATTGCCATCCGTTGAATCCAGGTTCCAATCAGAGATAAAGTCTGGCCCACCATAAAAAGCCTGTAGTTCCTGTAGAAAAGGGCTCTTTGCTGTGAAAAGTAGTTTCGAATTCGATTGTTTTTTTCAAATGCCATGCTTACATGCAAAGTAACACAAAACAGAAATGAGCTTTTTAAATTTATTTACTGTAAGTGAATAACAACATCCTAAAATTCCTGCATCATAAGTTTATTTAATTTCTAAAAATATTTACTTTTTAAATCATATTATGCAATTTTAAAAGTTATTAATACGTTTACCCTCTACTATTATCGCATTTTATAGATATGTTATAAATTAATTTACAATATATAAAAGCAGCGATATAGTTGTATTTTTGAATATTATTTATACTTTTGTTCTATTGAAAAAAATCTTTTACATACTTTTATTTATTGCCGGTTTACAGTTTCAAAGCAATGCGCAGGTAAAGCCTGCCCGTGGTATGAATAATGATGTAAAAACAGTAAAATTTTATCCAAATCCAGCCGTCAGTTTTATAAATTTTGAATTTACCGGTAAATACGACAATTCTTATAGTATTTTGATCTTCAATTTCCTGGGGAAAAAAATTAATGAGCTGCAAGTTACCGATGTAAAAATGACCATTCCGGTAAGCGATTATTATCGCGGTGTCTACATTTTCCAAATAAGAGACAAACAAGGTAATATCATGGAATCCGGAAAATTCCAGGTTATAAAATAGTTAATATCCCCTTTTTATTACTCTCTATTCTTTTAATGTGTCATTTTGTCCAATATTAGTTATTGGCAAAAAATTTGTCTGTACTACCTTTGCAGCCAATTTTATAAAAGGATAAAAAATCATAAAGACATGCAAGAGAACGAGTTTAATAACCCGATAGATAAAATGAAAAACACCCAGCCGCAGGATATGGAGGAAACTTTGGATGAGAATGAAATAGAAAACTTGCCTGGAGACAATCCGGTAGAGGAAAACGCAGCATTCAAAAAATTGAAAGAAGAATTGGACGAGCAAAAAGATAAATATATCCGTCTTTTTGCTGAATTTGATAACTATAAAAGAAGAACTTCAAAAGAAGCAGTGGAATTAAGGCAAACCGCGGGGAAGGAAATTATTATTTCATTACTGGATGTATTGGATGATATGGACCGGGCTGAGAAACAATTGCAGGAAAGTGATTCCGATAAAAACTTGAAGGAAGGGATTATGCTGGTCTTTGACAAATTTAGAAAGACATTACAATCAAAAGGACTTAAAGCCATCAATACATTCCATACCGAGTTTGATGTGGAAAAAGATGAAGCGGTTTCTGAAATAGAGGTCCCCGAAAAAAAGTTAAAAGGGAAAGTAGTAGCAGAATTGCAAAAAGGATATCTTCTTAACGACAAACTAATACGGTTTGCTAAAGTGGTTGTGGGTAAATAATTGTTTGAAAAATATAAATTTATAATAAACCGTAGCTGCTATTTTCATAAACAAAACAGTGGTTCACACAAATGTTATGGCAAGTACAATGTCCGCAAAAATAGATTATTACGAAGTTTTGGGTGTAAGTAAAGGCGCTTCTGCTGATGAAATTAAAAAGGCCTATCGCAAAGTAGCCATGCAGTTTCATCCGGATAGAAACCCGGGCGACCACACCGCAGAAGAAAAGTTTAAGGAAGCCGCAGAAGCTTATGAAATATTAAGCGACGTTGACAAACGTGCGCAATATGACAGGTTTGGTCACAATGCCTTTGGTCCAGGAAGTCGCGGTGGTGGTGGTTTCTCAGGTCAAGGTATGAATATGGAAGATATATTCAGCCAGTTTGGAGATATTTTTGGGGATGACATGTTCGGTAGCTTCTTCAGTGGCGGCAGCCGTAGTGGAGGCTCAAAAAGAAGTAGGGGAGTGCGCGGCACTAACCTGAGAGTGAGAATAAAAGTGAATTTTGAAGAAATTGCTAAAGGAGCTTCCAAGACTATAAAAGTAAAAAAATACATTAAATGCGGGACTTGTAGTGGTTCCGGAGCTAAAGATAAAAACAGTTCGCAAACCTGTAGAACCTGCGGCGGTAATGGCCAGGTGCGGAGGGTGCAAAATACTTTTTTAGGGCAAATGCAAACGGTGACTACCTGTCCCGATTGTAATGGAGAAGGTACTGTAATTACCAATAAATGCAACGTTTGTAAAGGTGAAGGAAGAGTATATGGAGAAGAAATGGTGATAATGGAAATACCTGCCGGCGTTCAGGAAGGAATGCAGTTGAGTATGAGCGGAAAAGGAAATATGGGTGAACGTGGCGGTGGTGCCGGAGACCTGATAATTTTGATTGAAGAAGAGGCGCATCCCTTTTTACATCGCGAAGGATTAAATGTAGCTTTTGACCTGTATATTTCATTTCCCGATGCTGTTTTTGGAAC
>JBDTGD010000334.1:0-7232 GCA_039937595.1 Ginsengibacter sp.
ATCCTTCCTTTGCCTGATCCAAAATCGAGAATGTTGTTATTGCCATGTTCGCTTTTGAGATATTCAAATGCCTTTTCAATTATGAAATAGTTGCTTCCCTGGTAAATAGACGCGTGGGATAAATTGGAACTCTCAATTTTTTGGTGGCGCAAATCATCAATTTCAATTGTATTCAAATGATATTTGTTCTCACCTTTTATTTCGTGGTAAACCGTGAAAGCAGCAAGCCTCATATTCCAGTTGCGGGCTATGAAATAAAAATATTTTAAGTAATAATAAGGCTTCATAAGATATTGCTTACACCGAAATATTTTCAGATATTCTGAAATCAATTACTTTCAATTGCAGATTCGTTTCACCATTCCATTCATTTTCGTCGATGGTATAAACTATATCTATCGGTTTGTTCATTTCTAACAAAGAAAATTTTTCAGCGAGATTAAAGCCGATTCCTGTTAGCGTGACATTTTCATTTTTTACCACAAAACGAACATGTTGTTCTTTTACGATTTTTGTCCAAGGGGTATTCGTTACATTTCTTGTAACGAATACCGGGCGCATATTTTCAGGTCCGTAAGGTTCCATCTGAGTAATTACTTTATAAAAGCCTTTAGTAATATTTTTGAAACTTATTTCTGTGTTGATGATTAATTCGGGAATGAGCAATGATGGATCAATGGTAGCACTGACGACATCTTCAAACTTTTTGATAAAGGCTTCCACCTGTTCGGGAAGCATGGACATTCCTGCTGCTGCAAAGTGGCCACCATAACCAATCAGGTGTTCACGGCAGGCATGTATCGCTTCATACAAGTTGAATCCAGGCACACTGCGTGCACTACCGCCCACCACACTTTCGCCGAGCGTAAGTACTACAGTGGGCCGGTAATAGGTTTCTATCAGCCTGCTGGCCACAATCCCAACAACACCTTTGTGCCAATGGGATTGAAATACCACCGTGCTTTTCCTTGACAGCATTTCCGGGTTGTTGTTTATCATTGATAATGCTTCCTCTGTAATCGTTGAATCAGCGTCTTTCCTATCTGTATTATCACTGTGGAGCATCTCGGCGTATTCTTTTGCTTTTACCGGGTCATCTTCTATAAACATCCTGACGGCTTTGGAAGCGTCATCCATCCGCCCCGCCGCATTTATACGTGGTGCAATTATAAAAACCACATTATTAATTGAAAATTCCTTTTCAATTTTACTTAGTTGTATCAATGCCTTTATTCCGGGGGAAGGACTAGAATTCAGTTTTTGTAAACCATAAAAAGCGAGGATCCTATTTTCCCCGGTGATCGGAACTATGTCTGCACCTATGGCAGTAACTACCAGATCAAGATAGCATAAATATTCTTTTTCGCCTAACCCTAATCGTTGTGAAAGAGCGCTTATTAATTTGAATCCTACTCCGCAACCGCAGAGTTCTTTATAGGGATAATTACAATCCTTTTGCTTCGGGTTTAAAATGGCAATTGCCGGCGGCAACTCCTCATCAGGCAGATGATGGTCGCAGACAATAAAATCAAGTTTTAACGTAGATGCATACCTGATAAGTTCTGTTGATTTTATCCCACAGTCCAGGGATATAATTAAATCAAAATTATTTTCTTTGGCGAAGTCAATTCCCTGCTTACTTACTCCGTATCCTTCACGATAACGATGGGGAATATAAAAATCAATTTTTTCTTCCTTATATATTTTTTTTAAGAACCGGTACATAATGGCTACTGAAGTAGTTCCATCTACATCGTAATCGCCAAATACTAAAATTTTCTCATTGTTATTAATCGCCAATAATATCCTTTGTACAGCCTTCTCCATATCCTTCATTAAAAACGGGTCGTGCAGTCCCGAAAGCTGAGGCCTGAAATAATCTTTAGCTTTATCGAATGTGTCAATATCTCTTTGAACCAGGATATTGCAAAGGGGTAAACTTATGGAAAGCGATGCGTGTAACTGATTTACCTGACTTTGATCTGCTTCAATTATTCTCCATCTTTTTTCCATAAAAAATAATTTGATAATTTGCTAATTTTTACAATTGACAATCATCTAATTAAGATTAATATTTTCTGTCTGTTGTATATCGAACCAGTTCTTCGAGGCCATCTCTTATATCACTTTTAGGGTACTGAAATAGAATGGCCAATGCTTCATCGCGGTATTGATTCATTTTTTCAATGGCATAATCGATTCCGCCTGTTGCTGTTACTTTCTGCATTACATATTTTACCTTTTCAGCATTTTTATTTTCATTTTTTATAATGTAAATAATTTTTCTTTTTTCTGCGGCGTCAATATGGTTGAGTGTGTATATAATTGGTAGGGTTAATTTTTTTTCTTTCAAGTCGTTTCCGGTGGGTTTGCCAACATTGTCATTACCATAATCAAACAGATCATCTTTTATTTGAAAAGCTATACCGGTTTTTTCTCCAAAAAGCTTCATTCTTTGCGTGAGGTTTTCATCATTGCTGGTACTCCAGGCACCTACTGCGCAGGCAGAAGAAAGCAATGAAGCCGTTTTGCTCCTTATTATTTCGAAATAAATATCTTCCTTTAAATTTAATTTACGGGCTTTTTCTATTTGTAATAATTCCCCTTCGCTCATTTGCTTTACTGCTTCCGATAAGATGTGTAAATGTTTAAAATCTCCGGCATCAGTAGAAAGAAGTAATCCTTTTGAAAGAAGATAATCACCGACCAAAACAGCGATTTTATTCTTCCATAGCGCATTAACGGAAAAAAAACTCCGTCTTTCGAGAGATTCATCGACCACATCATCGTGTACGAGAGTGGCAGTATGTAATAGTTCTACCAAAGCCGCGGCCCTATAGGTAGATTCATTAACACTGCCATGTAGCCTGGCGCTTAAGAAAACAAACATCGGCCTCAGTTGTTTACCCTTTCTTTTTATTATGTATTGCATTATCCTATCTAGCAAAGGAGTCTGGCTTTTCACAGATTGTGTAAATTTTTGCTCAAAAGTGGCCAATTCTGCTGCTATAAGATTTTTTGAAAATTGCATTTTACATGAAAAATGGCAATATAAGACAGAAAGCAACAATTAGAAGATTATTAGTCAAAATTTTAAAGAGAAATAAAAGAAATGTTATAAATCAGGTTGCTACATTGTAATTTATATGAAATAATTAATTTTTTGGTTCGTTTGTTGATGAGAAAATTAAAAAGTTTTAAATTGTAGGAATATGTAAATGGCTCAAAATGTAATTAAACGGTAAAAAAATTTGAATTTTGAGTTTCGTTTGATATTTTTGCAAAAATTTTATTTAGAAATCATTAATCAAAAAGTTATGGTAAGCAAAAAGTTTAAACTATTGTTAACAGGGATTTTTACCCTTCTGAGCCTCGGCGTTTTCGCCCAGGATACAGGTGTATATAATATCTACGACTCTAGCGTAATTTCTCCGAAGGGGAGGGCGCAACAAAACGAGTTCATGAATAATACTTATGACTTTCCAGCGAAGCCCAGGAATCAAATGGAACTTGGGATTTCTGGTGGTATGTTTTCAATTAGCGGCGACGTACCTGCAATACTTCCAACAGCCGGCTTTGGCATTCATCTTCGCAAGGCGCTTGGATACGTTTTCTCTTTAAGATTACAATATGTATACGGAACCGCTAAGGGGTTAGATTGGAAACCTTCTGGAGGCTATGCAAATAATTCTGCATGGAATACTAATTATACATACCCTTCACCCGTGTATTACAATTATATGTCACACGTGCAGGATATCGGCCTGCAAGGCCTCTTTTCATTAAATAATATCCGATTCCATAAACAAAAATCTGCTCTGGAATTTTATGCTGGTGCCGGCGTAGGGGCTACTTTTTATAAGACAATGGTTAATACCTTAAATAGTAGTGGGCAGCCTTATGATTTCAGCCAAATAACAGCCTCTGGATATTCAAGTAGAAAAGACATTCGTAAAGCTTTGAAGGCAATGATGGATAAAACTTATGAAACTCCCGCGCAGAACAATAATAACAATAGTTCAAAATTGAAACCATCCGCGAGCCTGATTGGTGGTGTCGCTTTCAAATTGGGAAAAAGAGTAAATCTTGCAATTGAGGACAAATTCACACTTGTAAAAGATGATTTACTTGACGGGCAAGAGTGGCAAGAGCGCCCTGTGACTAATCCTGTATTAACCGGTAATTTTGATAGTTATAATTACCTTTCTGTCGGATTAAACTTTAATCTTGGTTCTAAATCTATTGAGCCTCTTTGGTGGATCAATCCGCTTGACTATGCTTATAGTGAAATTAACAATCCTAAACACATGAAAATACCACCGCCAGTATTACCTGATGCTGATGGTGATGGCGTTACTGATCAATTTGATAGAGAGCCAAACACTCCTGCAGGTTGCCCTGTTGATACACATGGTGTTTCGAGAGATACTGACGGTGATGGTGTTCCTGATTGTAAGGACAAAGAATTAATTACTCCTACTATTTGTCAGCCTGTAGATGCAGACGGTGTTGGTAAATGCCCTGAACCTGATTGCTGTAAAAATCTCAGAGATTCAATGGCTATGGCTAATGCATGTAACATTGGCGACCTTCCAAGTATTTCTTTCAAAAACAGGAGCACTTCAATAAGCAACGATGCAAAAGCAATGTTGGCTACAGTAGCTTCTAAATTGAAAAATAGCGCAGCATGCTCTATAACAGTTACAGGATATCCTGCTGCTTCTAAAGCATCTCAGGCTCTTTGCAACAAGAGGGTTGATGCTATTAAAGCTTATTTAACCGAAAAAGAGGGCATTAGCGCCGATAGGATTACTACTAATTGTGAAGTTGGCGGTGGTGATGTTAACACAGTTGACATTAAAACCAATTAAAAAAATACACTTTTTGCTCAATGATAAACCCTTCCCATTTTTTTGGGGAGGGTTTTTTTATTGTATGCAATTATCAAAATATTAACGAAGGTGATTTTGTTCAGACTTTTTTTAGATTCATTTTTGTTTAAAATCCCTTAATTTTGCGGCTCCTTATGAAGTTATTTTCAGTTTTATTAGCAATTCCTTTTCTGATTCTTTCGGGCTGTAATAATCAATTTAATAAAATTCTTAAAAGCTCTGATTACGAATACAAGCTTAAAAAAGCTGATGAATATTACGCGAATAAGAACTACAGAAATGCAGAACTTTTATACCAGGAATTATTTCCTGTATTTAAGGGTAGTGATAAATTTGAAGATTTGTATTATAAATATGCTTATTGCTCTTACTACCAAAAGAATTATGTAGACGCAGAAAATCTTTTTAAAAGCTACCTGGGGGTTTTCCCAAATAGTAGTAAAGCTGAAGAGATTGCTTATATGCACGCATATACTTTCTACAAACAATCTCCCAATGTAGAATTGGATCAGACTAATACTACCAAGGCGATAGGGATGATGCAGGGTTTTATTAACTCCTATCCTAATTCACCAAGGGTGGCTGATGCGAATGATATTATTACAAAATGCCGGGGAAAATTGGAAAAGAAGGATTATATCAGCGCCAAGTTGTATTATAACCTTCAATTTTATCAGGCCTCAGCACTTACTTTTTCCAGTCTTTTGATTAATTACCCCGAATCTTCCATCGGGGATGAGTACATGCTAATGGTAGTGAAGGCATATTATGAATATGCTAAATCAAGCGTCTATAGCAAGCAGGAAGAAAGGTATGAGAAAGTAACGAGCGAATATTTTGATTTTGCAGACCGCTACCCGGATAGTAAACTATTGAAAGAAGCCGAGAATTATAAGAACCTTAGTCAAAACGAAATTAAAAAATTAAAAAATGAGCAAATTAAGACGACAACAAGCCTCTAACACAAGCAATGTTGTAGAAACTCAAAATCTGATTGATGTAAAAACAAAAACAGGTAATTTGTATGAATCTATTGTTGTAATTGCAAAGAGAGCCAACCAGATAAATATTGCGATTAAAGAGGAATTGCATAATAAATTGGAAGAATTTGCAAGCCATACAGACAGTCTCGAAGAGATTCATGAGAACAAAGAACAAATTGAAATTTCCCGTGCTTACGAAAGAATGCCAAACCCGGCTCTTTTGGCTACAGCCGAATTCATGGAAGATAAAATCTATTATCGCAGAAACGAGGATAATCTTTTTGATTAAAAAGACTTAGAAATAAAGACTAAAAAAATGGCGGTTTATTGAACCGCCATTTTTTATTGAATTGATCTTGTTATTTATTATTATGGTGACGGCTTATTTTATAGTTTAGAATTCATTTTCTGTTATCTAAAAAAACTTCCCTTCCTCAATTTTTCTAAATGATTTGGAAATTTTCGGTCCCATGAACAAATAATCCCGAAAGCATTCTCCTGGTTGTATTTCTGAATTAAAATATAGATTTAACTTATGAATTTTGAGCATAAGCGCTATTGAAATAAGTTCTAAAATATTTAATCATTCCAAACATTACTAATAAAGCAGTAAGTAAAATCCCGATAATTATTCTTGCAATCATACTAAAAGAAGATAATAGAAAAAATAGCGCCATGTAGAAAACAAGAATTTTCAGAAATCTCATTGCTAATTTCTTCAAAGGTAAAATTTGAAGAATAGAAGTATTTAGGATTTTAGATGAATGCCATAAATAATAGAAAGATTGGCAATAGGTAGAAATAACTATTGACAGAGCAACGCCTCTTGTGCCCATTAACGGATATAAAGTAATCATTAAAACAATGGCAATCGAAATATCCATGAGAGATCCAAATAGTATTTTTTTCCCCTGGGAGAAGCACTGTAAGACCACACTATAGTTATTGATTCTTAAAGGGAGAATGAAAATGCTTATTACAAAAATAGGCAATGATGCATTGTACTTATCCCTGAATGCCAGTGAAAACAAATCTTCCCTAAAAAAGAAGAGGAACAGAAACAAAGGAAATACTATGTTGGAGAGTATATGGAAACTTTCGCGGAAGAGATTTATAATTTTTTCATTTTGTTTAATATTTCCTGATATCTCAATTAGCAAAAAATTGCCCGTAACGCTTATTAATAAACCAAAAACCGGAATTTCAATAGAACCATTAAAAAATATGGCGAAATCTGCTGCCGTAAGAAGATACAATAGGAAGAGTTTGTCAATCCATTTTGCTAAAACGCCAAGCGCATCATTCAATCCAAGATAGCCCCAATGGTGTAAAAAATGGTTGTTATGAATTGTTATGT
>JBDTGD010000335.1:0-4749 GCA_039937595.1 Ginsengibacter sp.
ATTTAAAAGTAAATATAAAATCAATAAGAAAAAATTTAGATTAATTTTTTAGCCGGGAAGTAATTTTCAACCTTTAGAAATAATTCAGTCCCATTGCATTTCTCACGTCGCGCATGGTGATATCCGCGTGAGCAATTGCTTTTCCCGCGCCCTGGCGCATTATTTTTTGCAAATATTTTTCATCGCGCAATATATCGTTCACCCGTTGCCTGATGGGCGCAATAAAATTTACCATATCTTCTGCCATCTGCTTTTTCATATCGCCATAGCGAATCGAGCACGTGTTGAACTTTTCTTCAAAATATTTTACCGTGTCTTCACTGCCCGCGAGTTTCATCAGCAAAAATAGATTTTCAATGTAATCCGGTTTTATAGAATTATTTTCCGTTGGCCCACCATCGGTTTTAGCTTTCATTATTTTTTTCCGGATGTCATGATCTTCATCCGCAAGAAATAAAGTAGCCATTTGATTTTCGCTTTTACTCATTTTGCCATTTCCATCAAGCGAGGGGACTTTTACTAAATCGCTATTAAAATTGAAAGCGAAAGGCTCAGGAAAAACTTCGCCGTAGCGATGGTTGAACCTGTTTACATAATTCCTGGCTATTTCCAGGTGCTGCTCCTGGTCTTTGCCAACGGGAACATATTTCGCTTTATGAATTAAAATATCCGCAGCCATTAACACGGGATAGGTCAATAAACCCGCATTTATATTATCGGGATGCTGACGCACTTTGTCTTTAAAAGTCGGCGTTTTTTCCAGCTCGCCTTTATATGCCAACATGTTTAGGTAAAGATATAATTCAGCCGTTTGGTAAAGATGGCTCTGACAATATAAAGCTACCTTGTTAGGATCCAGTCCACAGGCAATATTTTCTGCCAAAACTCTATGTACGTTAGATTTCAGATCTTTGGTATCAGGATGTGTAGTAAGGGAATGCAAATCGGCTACCATAAAATAACACTCATACTCTTCCTGCATTTTCACGTAATTACGAATGGCACCAAAATAATTCCCGAGGTGCAAAAACCCGGTAGGCCTGATGCCACTCATTACTATTTCCCTACCTGTAGGCAGGTTTTCTTTCTTCTTTTCCATACGGCGGCGAAGATAAATAAAATCGTTTCGCGTTTTGCACCTCGAAAAAATCAATATGCTTCCCTGTGTTTATTAATGAAACCGTTAACCTATTTATAATCAATAAAAAATTAAATTATCTATTATTGTTGATCTGGTGTCAAATCGCCTTCGCCTCCCTGGCTTGACTGTTGACTTTTATTTTGTTTTCTGTGAAAGAGTTGAAAGTTCTCTTTGCCAAAATTGTAAGTAAGGTTGACCCGTAAAAAACGGGATGCTCTTTTTTCCACACTTTTTTGTGTAAATACATCCGGAATTGCATAGCTGTTTTCGTTCTCTCTTGTGTTGAAAATATCAGAAAGGCTAAGGTTAACAGAAGCATTTTTCTTTTTAAGAAAATCTTTCTTCAATCCAATATCAACATACCCGAATTGTTTTGAAATTCCCTGCGGAGTAGCAATAGGAGAATTATAATTACCATCAAGCTGAATGGCAAAATGTGCAGGCAACTTCATATTAGAATTCAGTTTGGCAAACCAACTGAATTTGCTGTTGGAAAATGAAGTTGATTTTACATTAGCGGAAATGTTCGTTTGAAACAGGTTCATGTTAGCTGTAATGTCCCACCATTTTGTTATCGGCGTAGCCAGCGTAAATTCTGCACCATAAGAATTATTCGTGTTCGCATTTATTGAATAAGTGATAAGCGTATCGTTTGAATTATTGAAAGGCTCTGTATAACTGGTGATCTGATCAACGGTATTTCTGAAGTAAAAAGTAGTCATGAAATTAGTGCTGATTCCAAAAAGTTTATTGTAAGATAATTCAAATGAATTGGTGTATTGAGGTTTCAAATCAGGATTTCCTTCAGTGAGGTTTTGAGGATCAGAAAAATTGATGTACGGAATACGCTGCCAGAAACTAGGACGATCTACTCTTCTACTATAATTGGCCTGTATCTGGTCAAAAGCCGTAAGTTTATATGTCAGATAAGCGCTTGGATACAACCCCGGTTTATCGTTTACTGGTTTAAACTTGAGTGATTGACTTGGTATGGCACCGTCATAAACATAATCTTCTCCCCGCAAACCAAGTTGGTAACTTAGCTTATCCCATTGGCTGGAAAACTGCAAATAACCTGCATATATATTTTCATTAAAAGTATAATCGCTGGACAAATAATTATTAAAAACATAACCGGTAGAATCCAGGTCATATACATCATAAGTACTGCTGTAATCACGCATAGTAGTTTTCAATCCTGCTTCTAATTTGGATTTCTCTGTAAGAGGATTTACATAATCAACTTGTCCTGTGAAATAGCTGCTTTTCCCACTGGAATTATTCGTTTGTACAATGCTTCCAGGCATCGGATTGCCGCTCTTATCAAAAAATTGAGTATTAAAATTTCCATTACCCCCGTTTGTAAATGTTTGCAGATTAAAATCTGCAGTAAGGTTATGTCCTTCTTTTGCAAAAGTATGTTTGAAACCCAGGTCGCCTGAATAAAACTGAAAGTGATTCTTATTATAAGTAACCCTGTCGCTGGTAGAATCTGAATTAAGAGTGCTATCCAAAAAGTTACTTTTCAATGTTCCATTTGTAACAAAATTTCCGCCTCCCACTCTGCCATTTAATGAAATAGTATTTCTATTTGTCAAATAATAATCAAGCCCCAACTGGCCCATCTGAAAAGTGCCACTTCTTTTTCCAACTGTATTTTGATCCAGCCAGTTATTGCCTAAAATATTATGCCTTGATAAAGTTTCTGTGTTCGGTTGAGCATGCTCATGCAAAAAATAGCTCATCGTGAAATTGAATGGATTTTTATAAACTGTTAAATTAGCTCCCGCATTAGCACCGCCCCTTGTATCCGCTCCGGCCCGCAACATTCCATTCACTCCGGGTTTACGGTTTTTCTTCAAAATAATATTTATAATCCCGGACATTCCTTCTGCATCATATTGTGCAGAAGGATTGGTTATTACTTCCACTTTAGCAATACTTTCTGCAGGAATTTCATCTAAGGTTAATACAGTTTGTTTTCCATCAATATAAATTTTAGGAGTGCCATTTCTTAATGTTACATTTCCATCAATATCCACATTCACGGATGGTATTTGTTTTAAAACATCGGTAGCATCGCCGCCTGCACTTACCAGGCTTTTAGAAGCATCAAATACCTTTTTATCCAAACTCATTGTATAAGCGGGCGGATTTGCATTTATGGTTATCCCTTGTAAAGTAACCGCAGAAGATTTTAGCTTAAAATTTCCGAGATCAAGGCTTAGATTATTTGGGGTGAGAGCAAATGCTTGATATATCGGACTGCTCCCCACAAAATTAATGTGCAGGATGAATTTTCCCGAAGGAAGCTGATCAATTGTAAAGTCACCATTATCTTTTGAAAGCACGCCTGAAACCAAACTCGAATCCTTAGCGCGCAAGACTTCGATTGTTGCGAAACCTATTCCCTTATTGGTTTTACCGTTCAGCACTCTTCCAATTACCTCTCCGATTGCGGGGACCTTTCCCGTAAAATTTCTTTGTCCATTAGCTTGCGGATTTGGTTTTTGTGCAAAAATTATGAGAGGGGAGAGAATACCGGCAATGATGAATCCAATAAGCTTTTTCATATGAAATATGATTTTCTTTTTATATAATTTTATCTATTTTTAATATTTTATTTTAAGAAACGAGTACATTGTTAAAAGTAAAATGCCATATTAACCAGCACAAAGTTTTAGTTAAAAAATCCTTATGTTGATGTTAAATTGTATAAACAACCCACAGGAATAGATTAAAGGCAAATCCTTCTTAAACGGCAGCGTGCTTTTCTGTATAAAAAATGATAAACGGAATTAAATGCCTTCCAACGACAAAAGATAAAACAAGAAACCTGTTATATTTGCCAAATGGATGTAAACGACGCACTAATAGAAAAACTGGCTCATCTTTCGAGGCTTGAGTTTGATGAAGCCGAAAAAAAGGAAATAAAAAATGATCTTGAGAAAATGATTGGTTTTATTGATAAAATGAATGAGCTGGATACCACGGGCGTTGCTCCCTTATTGCACATGAGCGAAAACGTAAATATTTTAAGAAAAGACGAAGTAAACGGAGAAATAGATAAAAAAGATGTTTTTAAAAACGCGCCTTTGCATGATGGTGAATTTTTTAAAGTACCTAAAGTAATTAAGAAAAATAGTTGATGTGCTAATTAGCTGATGCGCCGATTCGTTAATTAGAAATTCAGATAATTTATTCGTTTACTGATAATCAAAGTTCACGAAATGTTGAAAGCTAAAAGTCAAAATAGAAAATATGTCTTCAATTATACACTTAGAAAACATTCAAAAAAGTTATTACCTCGGCAAACAGGAACTAAAAGTGCTGAAAGGGATCTCTCTTGAAATTTTCAAAAACGAATATGTAGCGCTGATGGGCCCGAGCGGAAGTGGTAAATCAACTTTGATGAACATCCTCGGTTGCCTGGACTCTCCTACTGCCGGCAGATACATTCTTAATGGCGAAGACGTGAGTAAAATGCTGGATGATGACCTGGCCGATGTGCGTAATAAAGAAATTGGTTTTGTATTCCAGCAATTTAATTTATTGCCAAGATTAACAGCAGCTGAAAATGTGGCGCTACCATTAATATACAACGGCAC
>JBDTGD010000336.1:0-12822 GCA_039937595.1 Ginsengibacter sp.
CAAGAGTTAGCCAAGTATTTGTTTTTATAAAATTACTGGAATCACTGGCGGTTGCCGCATATCCATAATCGCCATAAAATCCAAAAGCAGTTTCCATTGATGTATCAATATTAGCGTGGCAATCTGGAGTAACGTAAGCAACTCTCAAACTATAAACTCCCTGATCCTGATCTATGGTTCCTTTTTGAAAAATCTGATTAGCATGACAAACTCCATTATAAAAACCATTCATTTTTACTATTCCCATTAAGGTAATCGCGCCTTTAGGATTTAGGCTGGTACTATTCTTGACTTGCATATAACTACTTGTGCCGTTAAATAGATAAGCGTTATTTGGATTTCCAAATCTGTCTGTTGTTTTTACTGCGTTATTGAATATTATTGTATTTCCATTTCCACTACTATCGTCAAGATTCCCATTAGTAAAATTATAATAAGCCACTAAGCCATCAGTTAAATCGTAGCAGGAGCAATTAATACTATCAGTAATTCGTATCGTGTCTTTTGTATTTATTGTAACTGTATCTTTTAGGTATAAAGTATCAGTTTTAGTTGTTTCTTTTTTGCAGGAAATTAAGCTTGTTTGCAGCGAGATAAATACACAAAAAACGATAGTGATACCTGCAATAGATTTTAAAATCCTCATAGGTGATTTTTAAAACATTTTAAAAAATACGATACGCATTATTTAATGAAGGTATTACATTGAACGAAACCAATAGAAAAAAATATATGTTTTTTTAAAAAATACAAAAAATATATTTTTATTGATTTTTTATTTCAAGACTATTATTTTACTACTATTAGTTTATTTTTTAACCCATAAGTATTCTGCAAAACCAAGTACATCCCCAAAAAAAGTTTGCATCAATTCTTCTTTTTATAGCATACACTATAATTCTAAAAGGGATTGCTATTATATACCAGAAATTGTGGCGAATACCACTTTTTAAAACTTTACAATTTTTTGATTCAAAAAAAATTGAAAGCTATTTAGATAACTGTGTATATACGTTGGCTCATCTTCAAAATTTAAAGTTGTGGAATTTAGAAAATGAACACTCAAATTTTACTCAGGCGCCTTTTTTATTAAATATTAGCACAAAAGCAACCATTCGCACTCAACTATCGACTATATAATTAAATTGCACATTGGTTTTAAGTTTTAAGTTAAAAGGTTGACTAATTATTCCGGGTAACGCGAACGTTACCCGTTTTTTTTATAACTCACCTTTTTGTCCATATCCTGCATCCGCCATATCAGGAATATCGTCTGCCTGGTACTTGCCGGCATCCAATTTCTTTTTGGTTTCTTCAAACGCTTTCAATGTGATATCCACATCTTCATCTGTATGTGCCGCAGTCGGTATGATTCTGAAAATGATTTCTCCTTTAGGAATTACCGGGAAAACAACTACAGAGCAAAATATATTATAGTTCTCACGAAGATCCACCACCATGTTAGTAGCCTCGGGCAAACCTCCTTTCATGTATATTGGAGTGACCGGGCTATTTGTTTTGCCAATATCAAACCCTTTTTCTTTTAACCCCTTCTGAAGTCGGTTTACAATGCGCCATAAATTTTCTTTTAATTCCGGCATGGTCTTCAGCATTTCCATTCTCCTCAACATTCCTTCAACTACTATCAAAGGAAGGCTCTTTGCAAATATCTGGGACCTTACATTATATCGCAGGTAATTGATGATATCCCTTGGACCGCTGATAAAAGCACCGATACTTCCCATACTTTTTACAAACGTGCTGAAATAAAGATCTACTTCTTTCTGGCATCCTTGCTCTTCATCGGTACCTGCACCGGTAGCACCCATAGACCCGAAACCATGCGCATCATCTATTAGAATCCTGAAATTATATTTACTTTTTAAAGCAACTATTTGTTTAATCTTTCCCTGTGTGCCGCTCATGCCATATACACCCTCTGTCACCACCAATATTCCTCCGCCGGTCTTTTCAGCCATTTTTTCCGCGCGTTGCAACTGTTTTTCGCAATCCTCTACGTCGTTGTGTTTGTACTTGTAAGTATAACCTATATGCATTCTGATACCATCCATCAGGCAGGCATGTGCTTCTGCATCGAAAACAATTATATCGTGACGATTAACCAAAGCATCTATGCAACTCATTACACCCTGGTAGCCAAAATTAAGGAGCATTGCATCCTCGCGGCTCACAAATTCAGCCAGCACCTTTTCAAGTTCTTCATGCATGGTAGTGTTACCGCTCATCATTCTTGAACCCATAGGATTTCCCATGCCCCATTTTTGCGCCGCTATTGCATCTATTTTTCTTGATTCAGGATGATTTACCAGCCCCAGGTAATTATTTAAACTCCATACGATTTTTTCTTTTCCGCGAAATATCATCCTGTTTCCCAATTCCCCTTCTAATTTAGGAAAGGCAAAATATCCGTGAGCTCTTTCAAGATGTGCACCAAGAGGACCCGCATCCTTCTTCATCTTTTCAAAAAGGTCTGTCATGTAATAAATTTAGTGGTTATTAATGTGCGCAAAAGTACAATATAGAGGTAAGATATTTATACACTATGTTTTAAATTCTTATTAGACGGGGTAATATTTAACTACTAATTATTTATCGATGATGAATTCCTTATACATTATTGTATTAATAGTTTATACATTCATTTTCATTTTCTTATTTAGGGCATAGGGGGTTATCTTTATCTGAAAAAAAACGTAATGATCAAAAAAAAAATCTTTCTTCTTGTTTTTACATTTACCTGCAATTTTCTTTTTGCGCAACCGGCCAAACAGGTTCAGAGACCAAAACTGGTTGTGGGTATTGTAGTTGACCAAATGCGATGGGACTATCTTTATCGCTACTATGACCGATATGGCGATGGTGGCTTCAAACGTCTTTTAAATGATGGCTTCTCGTGCGAAAATACATTGATCAATTATCTGCCTTCTTATACCGCTGTGGGGCATTCCGTTATTTTTACAGGCTCCATACCCGCTATTGATGGCATTGTAGGTAATGACTGGATTGATCAGATTTCTGGCAAAAACTGGTATTGCACAGAGGATACTTCCGTGCAGACAGTAGGGACCACAGGCAATTCAGGCCAAATGTCTCCTCGCAATTTGCTGGTATCTACCATAACAGATGAACTTCGGCTGGCAACTAATTTCCAATCGCGCGTAATAGGAGTTTCATTGAAAGACCGCGCTTCCATTTTACCAGCGGGTCATGCAGCAAACGGTGCTTTCTGGTTTAACGATGCATCCGCAAAGTTTATCACCAGCACCTATTATATGCAGGATTTACCGGATTGGGTTAAAAAATTCAATGCTGCAGATGAACCACAAAAGCTCGTAGCCAATGGATGGAATACTCTGTATCCTCTTAATACTTATACGCAAAGCACAGCCGATAATGCAACGTGGGAGGGGAAATTTAAAGGAGAAAATGCACCTGTATTTCCACATGAGATGAAAAATATTTACCAGGATGATCATGGCAGCATTCGCAGTACGCCTTATGGAAATACACTTACATTGGACTTTGCCAAAGCAGCCGTAAACGGATATGATCTTGGAAAAGGAAAAGCTACGGATTTCCTTACTATCAATTGTGCATCCACTGATTACGTAGGTCATAAATACGGCCCTAATTCAATAGAAGTAGAAGATACTTATCTCAGGTTAGATAAAGATTTTGCGGCATTTTTTCAGTTTTTAGATCAGAAAGTCGGCAAGAGAAATTACCTGGTTTTTCTTACTGCCGACCATGGTGCGGCGCATGCCATTGGCTTTATGAAAGAACATCATATTCCGGCTGATTTCCTGGTTTCAAAAAAAATTACCGATCCGCTTAACGAGTTCCTGAATAAACAATTCAGAGTAGAAAATTTAGTCTCTTCCTATCTTAATTATCATTTCAGTTTTGACCTTAAAAAGATTAATGAAAATAAACTGGATTACGAAGCTGTAAAAAAATCAGCCGTTTCATTTTTGCAAAAACAACCAGGGATTCAGTTCGCTGTGGACATTGAACATATAGGCGAAGCGCCGATACCAGAGCCCATTAAAACTGATATTATTAATGGATACGATTCTAAACGTTGCGGGCCGGTAATGATCATCGCTAATCCAGGATGGTTTGGCGGTCATGAAGGCGGAACAGGCACTACACATGGTAACTGGAATCCTTATGACGCCCATATTCCATTGGTATTTATGGGCTGGGGAATAAAACATGGCGCTACCAACCGGACGGTTCACATGTCAGATATTTCATCCACTTTAGCAGCAATACTTCATATTCAAATGCCAAATGGAAATGTGGGAGAAGTGATTAGAGAAGTAGTAAGGTAAATCAACAACCAGCAGAAAAAGTTGCTAATTTTAAAAAAAATAGCAACTTTTTTGCTTCAATACTATACTAAATAAGTCCCTCAATAGGCGCGCCGATGTTTCGCTAAAAACAATTTTATTTTTTTAAATCATTGATTTTCAATTGTGAAAAATCTAGTTGTATAGAAGAATCTTAATTTTTTGTTGCTTTACTGTAACAAAGGCGTGAATTCTTAACCGTTATCTTCTGAGAAATATTTGTGAAAGTAAGGAATGGTTTCTATGCCTTTATTAAAATTCGCAATTCCATACTTTTCGTTCGGTGAATGAAGATTATCACTGTCAAGCCCAAAGCCCATAAAAACTATTTTTACACCAAGTTCTTTTTCAAGAATGGTGCAGATAGGAATACTCCCGCCTCCACGCACTGGTACCGGAGTTTTTCCGAAAGTAGTTTCTATTGCCTTTTTCGCAGCCTTGTAACCTTTACTATCAATAGGAGTAAGATACGGTTCTCCGCCATGATGTTCAAATGCTTTCACTGTTACTGAAGACGGCGCTATGGATTTAAAATAATCAATCAACTTTTTGGTGATTTTTTTTGAAGTTTGATTGGGAACCAATCTTGCAGAAATTTTTGCTGTCGCTTTTGAGGGCAATACAGTTTTTGCACCTTCACCCTGGTAGCCTCCCCATATTCCGTTTACTTCCAGTGTAGGCCTGATGCCGGTCCTTTCATTGGTAGTATATCCTTTTTCGCCCCACAGTTCTTTCGATCCTGTTTCTTCTTTAAATTTATTTTCATCAAAAGGCGCCCTTGCCATCAGCTCCCTTTCTTTTTCAGAAACTTCCAATACGTCATCATAAAAACCCGGAATAGTAATGTGATTATTTTCATCGTGGCAGCTTGCAATCATTTCCGCCAGCGCGGTAATAGGATTTGCGACAGCGCCTCCATAAGTGCCGCTATGTAAATCTCTTCCGGGACCGGTAACTTCTACTTCAATGTAAGACAAACCTCTTACACCCACATCCAGCGAAGGAGTTTCCAAACTCAGCATCGAACTATCACTTATTAAAATTACATCAGCTTTTAAAATGTCTTTATGTTGTTCTACAAATTTCCCTAGGTTAGGAGATCCTACTTCTTCTTCACCTTCAATCAAAAATTTGATATTAGTGTTCATTGTACCTGTCTTCACCATCATTTCCAGAGCCTTTATATGCATAAAGAATTGTCCTTTATCATCTGCTGAGCCACGGGCAAATACTTTTCCGTCCTTCACAACGGGTTCAAAAGGCTTGCTGTGCCAGAGTTCCAGCGGTTCAGCAGGCTGCACATCATAATGGCCATAAACCAAAACTGTAGGTTTGTTTTTATCAACAATTTTTTCAGCGTATACTACCGGAAAGCCATCCGTTTGCATCACTTCCGCCTTATCGGCTCCCGAATCTAAAAAACTTTTTTTCACCACTTCCGCACAGGCAGCCATGTCTTTTTTATTTTCGCTTTTGGCACTAACCGAGGGTATTCGAAGAAGTTCCATCATTTCTTTTAAAAACCTTTCTTTGTTATTTTCCTGATATTCTTTCCATGCTTCCATATTGGATCTTATGTTATTTTATTAAAGTATAGCGGCGAATATAAAACTTTTTAAAGGATGTAATATAACTCATAAAAATAATCTAATTCGTAAAATTTTGAATGAAAATTTTTGGTTGGAAATGTAAGTATGCTTTACATTTGCATCAGATTGCTTTTCAATTTATCAGCCTTTGTACTAGTTGTATCCCATGGATACTTCTATTGCAAAGGCTGAGTCAATTATAGGAATGATTGGTGGATGAATCTCAAAAAATCCAAGAGGTAGTAAACCAACAAATAACCGGATTTTACCTTCAGCATTGTTTTAGGCATTTTGCTTAGTCTTGGACTGAACAAAAACGCTCCTATATGTGGATCTTAATTTTCTAAAAACGCGAGAGTAATATTCTTTGTTAAACAATTGAGAGTCATGCATGGCTTTATAAGTAAGAAAGAAGCCTACTGGAGTAAGGACAATTACGGGCAGCCACATACCAACAATAGGAATCAGAACATGGTCTTTAGTAAATTTTTCTCCAAAAATATTTAAGAGATAAAAGATCATAAAAAATAACAGCGCCATTACCAAAGGCAAGCCCAGACCTCCTTTTCGAATAATTGAGCCGAGCGGCGCACCAATAAAAAACAGCACAATGCAGGCAATAGAAAGAGATAATTTCTTATGCCATTCTATCTGATGCTGGGTATAATCGTCAAGCTGGCTTTTGTAATCATTGACTGACATTTCCAAAACACTTCTCGCGTTGCTAACATCATTCAACGTTTGGGAATAGACCACATCTTTTAAACTATCAGGAATGAGCGCATCAAAAGAGGCTACCTTTTTGACCGGAATGTTTTTCTGTGCAGATAACATCTGTTTTTCCGATGGCAAACTGTCTTTATAATTTGAATATTTCACATAAACACCCATTTGCTTTTTATCCCTCTTATAAAGAGAATCCGGTACCTTTTTAAGAGCAACAAGGTCCACGTTTATTTGCCGCATGTTTTTCATCTTTATATTATTCATGAAAAGACTGTCAGATGATTTTTGCAAATTGAGTTGGCTGAGATCAAATAGTTTAGTGTATTCCTTGAATCCTGTTTGGATAAAGTCGTTTTTCACTGAATTGTAATTGCCTTGTTCCTCGTACCGGTTTCCATTTTCTAACTGGAACTCAAGGTATTTTTTATCATTACTCATTGTCATTTTCCCCTTTTCAGAAATGGTCGTGTTATCCTGCAAGTTGTTGCCTTGCTCATAAATTAATATACCCGCAAGTGTATCTTTATTTTTAGTATCTACTTTAATGGCAAACCCCCTGAAACCATCATAAAAAATACCAGGCTTTAAATCGAAGGCCGGGCTCTTTTCATAAATATCGTGATAGATGGTAGCAAATTTTAAATTAGCTACCGGCGCTACATAATTGGCAAAGAAAAATGCAACACCTGAGAGAAGAATCGTAATCAAAAACAAAGGTCGCATAAACCGCAATAAAGAAATTCCTGATGATTTAATAGCTACCAGTTCAAAATTTTCACCCAGTTTACCAAATGTCATTATAGATGAAAGTAAGATGGAAATAGGCATTGCAAGGGTAACTAAAGTGGCGCTTGCATAAATCAGAAATTCGGTCAATGTCAAGAAATCGAGCCCCTTGCCTACAAGGTCGTCAATATATTTCCACAATATTTGCATCATGAATACAAACAGTGTGATAAAAAATGTAGCAACAAACGGCCACACAAAAGCTTTCAATATTAATTTATCAAGTTTTTTAAACATCTAAAAATATTCAGATCTGATAGTCTCGTTTGTTGTAAATTTAAAAATATGAGCGAAGCAGCAAAAATACATCTTTCAACATTTGAAACAGAACTTGTAAATAATACTGAATGGATTTTCACAAAACAAAAAATTATTCAGAAAGTGCATCACTTTTTCGGATTGTTGCAAAACCGCTATAAAAATTTACTCGAAAATAATACAGGATTGCCGCAAGAAATATTAGAAAAGAAAGGAGCTAAGATAGCTAAGGGTGAAAACTATAATGGCCTGCCGTATCTTATTCTTGATTACCCGGCAATTTTTAGCAAAGAAAATATTTTTGCCATCAGGACAATGTTCTGGTGGGGCAATTTTTTCAGTATTTCCCTACATCTTTCAGGAAAATATTTTAACTACACCAAAGAAACCTACAAATGGTTTCACTATTTAAGAGAAAAAAATTTCTCTGTTTGTATAAATGAAATAGAATGGGAGCACGATTTTTCCGCTGAGAATTTTATTAATGCCAATAACTTGAACGAACGGCAGATGGATAAAATCATCAGCAAACCTTTTTTTAAGATAGGAAAAAATATCGAATTAGGTAAATGGGAATCAGCCCCTTATTTTTTAGAAAATACTTTCACAGAAATTATTGAGTTCCTGAAATTTAGCTACCCAGGCGATGAAACAGCTCTTTTACCTGTGTTTCCCAAAGCTGGCTTTGATCTTTGATATCTTTCTTTTCCGCGAAATCATGAATGACAAGGATTGTTTGGTTGGTAACTTCTGAGCTTTCAATATTGAATTCGAAGAACTCATCTTTCGGGGCATCGACCCAACGAAAACGGATCATTTTGTTTTCTTCTTTTTCCAAAACTTCTGCTTCTTCTCCTGACCCTGCCCAGGAAAAGCTAAACAAACCACTCTCATCTTCCACTTTATCAGCAAACCATTCCTGCAATCCCGAAGAAGTAGAAAGGAATTCATACAATATGGCAGGAGAACATCTCACCGGATATTCGACAGTATATTTAATTTTCTTGCTCATCTTATTAATTAAACTAAATTCATTATCTGCAATAATAGAAAATAAATTAACTATCCCGCTATATTTATTTATTTTTTTAATGATTTATTTTAAAATTACCATATTTTATACTTAGAGAACACCTTTAAGGTAGCCAAGAAATAAAATATATTTTTTACAGTAACATACTTTATTGAAGATAATTTCCGTTTGTATTGGCACAAAGATTTTAAAATTTGAATTAATATCTGCCAATCACTCTTAAATTATTTTTCTCTATGGGTATGCGTCAATTAAAGATTTCAAAATCGATTACTAACCGTGAAAGCGAAAGCTTAGAAAAATATTTGCAGGAGATTGGAAGAGTAGAATTAATCACACCCGAAGAAGAAGTAAAACTGGCACGTCTTATCAGGCAAGGTGATCAAAAAGCGCTTGACAGGCTTACAAAAGCAAATCTGCGCTTTGTCGTTTCTGTGGCAAAGCAATATCAAAGCCAGGGTCTTACATTACCTGATCTTATTAACGAAGGCAATCTTGGTTTAATAAAGGCTGCCCAGCGTTTTGATGAAACCCGTGGGTTCAAATTCATTTCTTACGGAGTATGGTGGATTCGCCAAAGCATTATGCAGGCACTCGCAGAACAGTCTCGTATTGTGAGGCTACCGTTGAATAAAGTAGGATTAACCAACAGAATCAGCAGGGCATATTCTCATTTGGAACAGGAATATGAACGCGCTCCTACTGTTGAAGAATTAGCAACTTACTTAGAAGTAGACATAGACGAAGTAGCTGCTACTATGAGTATGGCTTCAAGACACGTGAGCATGGATTCACCCCTTGGTGACAGCGAGGAAAGTACATTGATAGACGTATTGGTAAACGGAAATGCTGAAAGCGCCGATAAACAAATCACTTTTAATGATTCGTTACAACTGGAAATCCAGCGCTCGCTCAGTTTGCTTACTCCACGACAAAAAGAAGTAATCTGCTATTTTTACGGAATTGGAGTAGATCAACCTATGAGCCTCGAAGACCTTGGAATAAAATATGGACTTACAAGAGAACGCGTAAGACAAATAAAAGATAAAGCATTAGAGAAATTAAAAACATATTCCGGTTCTAACCTTCTGAGAGAATATATGGGAGTATAAAAACTTTTTAGTCATAGTTGATAGTTTTAAAGTGAACGTCTTTATTGATGTTCACTTTTTTTGTTATTAGACAACTTTCCTGTGAGACATTTTTTCTCTGATAGGCTATTTTTGCTAATACTCCGAATATGGAAATCAACTTCAAAAGTTGCGGAAAAACAATTAAACTAATTTACTAATTAACCAATAAACTACTTTTGTCCTAATGGTTCAATATTTTAAAATAGGCAAATTAGCCGCTACATTCGGAACAAATGGCGAAATTGTCCTTGAGCACAACCTCGGAAAAAAAACTTCCCTCGAAGGACTGGAAACCATTTTTATTGAAGAAAAAAAAGATGCTTTTCTTCCCTATTTTATTTCGGCAACAAAAATAAAAAACGAAAAGGAAATATTTATTTCTCTAGAAGGAATTCAATCTAAAGAAGCTGCTTGGTTTCTAATCAAAAAAGAAGTGTGGCTAAGTGAAAATGATTTTAAAAAATTCGCGGCAGGAAGCGCGCCTATTTCGTTCCTGGGATTCACTATAGTTAATAACAAGCAAGAGGTGGGCGAAGTAATAGAAGTAATAGAACAGCCACACCAGATACTATGCGCCATAATGATTGAAGGCAAAGAAGCGCTTATACCGATTCATGAAAATTCGCTGGAAAAAATTGATAAAAAAAACAGGAAATTGTATGTAAATATTCCGGATGGTTTATTAGAAATTTATAAAGAGTCCTGATAAAATTGAATTTGTAAATTTACATTTTAACCATGCCGGTCCCTTCGCCCATAATAGCCCATTTTGATCTCGATTCTTTTTTTGTTTCAGTCGAGATATTAAAAAACCCATCTCTCAAAGGGAAGCCTGTAATTGTTGGCGGTCACAATGAAAGAGGTATTGTAACTACCTGCACTTATGAAGCCAGAAAATTTGGCGTTCATTCTGCTATGCCCATGAAAACGGCTATGAGACTGTGCCCGGAGGCAATTGTTGTTTCGGGCACTTACTCCGATTATACAAAATATTCTAATTGGGTAACGCAGATCATCGCATCAAAAGCCCCGCTTTTTGAAAAAGCGTCTGTGGATGAATTTTATATTGATTTGCAAGGGATGGATACATTTTTTGATCCTTTGAAATGGACCATAGAATTGAGATCGTTAATAACAAATGAAACAGGCCTTCCTATTTCTTTCGGAATTGCGAAAAATAAAATGGTTGCGAAAATGGCCACCAACGAAGCCAAGCCGAACGGATATTTACAAATTCCCCTGGGAAAGGAAAAGGAATTTCTGGCACCGCTCGAGGTCAATAAAATACCAGGAATTGGCGAACAAGCCAATAAAATACTTAGCTATCATAAAATAAAATTTATCCGGGATATCCATAATTCTACACCTGAAAATCTCGAAAAGTTATTAGGCAAATGGGGTTATGAATTATGGAATAAAGCGCAGGGAAGCCACACATCTACCATCAGCGAGTACAGGGAATCAAAATCAATTTCTAAAGAAAACACCTTCAACGAAAATGTTTCTGATGTACCCTATTTAATGAGTGAAATAGTGCGCATGACGGAAAAGATTTGTTTTGATCTTCGCAAAGAAAAAAAAGTTGCCGGTTGCGTTACTATTAAATTAAGATATCCCGATTTTGAAACTACGTCACGCCAGGTGAGCATTCCATATACTTCTGCTGATGACCAAATAATTCCGATTGCCAAAGCTCTTTTTCATCAATTATATAAAAAAGGAAAATCAGTCAGGCTTCTGGGCGTGCGACTTAGTAATTTTAGCAACGATGCACTTCAAGCCAATTTATTTCACGATACGGAAAGAAAAAACGGATTGTACAAAGCGTTGGATGATGTAAAAAACAGGTTTGGAAAAAGCAGCGTGGTAAGGGCTTCGGGAAATACTTCACTACCTCCCAAAGAAGCGTCTTAAAGGATTTGGAATTCTTTGTATTTATTCATCTACTGTGATTCTTAATTTTCAATTCTCAATTTTCAATTTTCACTACTCAATTGTGATTTCGCTTTTTATCATATCCGCCATCGTTTTCTTTTCCAAAATCCTCAAAGTGGCATCCCGCGCTATTATCATCATCTTTCTCATACCACAGGTGGCCTCATCGCAATCTTTGCATTTTTCATAAAAATTCAAACTAACACACGGCAAAAGAGCAATAGGCCCGTTAATGATTCTTATTACATTCGCAAGGTTAATGTTCTTAGGTGCTACTCTTAAAAGATAGCCCCCACCCTTTCCTTTCTTACTTTCAAGCATTCCGGCATTCTTTAATTCAACCAAAATATTTTCCAAAAATTTTAAAGGGATTTTTTGATGAAGTGAAATATCAGCAATCTTCACCGGCCCTTTGCCATGTTGAATGGCAAGGTATTCAAGGGCTTTGAAAGCATATTGTGTCTTTTTTGATAGCATAGTTTATAATTATATTGGTGCACCTAATGTTGAAAATACAAAGATTTTACAAATTTATTAAATTAATCCCTACTAAATTGGTAGGATATACATATATTTGCATAATTATTTACAAAAAAAAAATTAATCATGAGTTTACAATTAGGCGATACAGCCCCTGATTTTACGGCAGAAACTACTGAAGGTAAAATCAATTTTTATGATTTTCTCGGCGATGGCTGGGGAGTACTTTTTTCTCACCCTGCAGACTTTACACCAGTTTGCACAACCGAGCTGGGCAAAATGGCATCATTACAAAATGAATTTAAAAAACGCAATACTAAAATACTTGCGGTAAGTGTTGACCCTTTAGACAAGCATTTTGGATGGCAAAAGGATATCAACGAAACACAGAAAGTGCATGTTGAATTTCCAATTGTAGCAGATGAAGATAGAAAGGTTGCCAACTTATATGGAATGTTGCATCCAAACGTTTCGTCTACCTTTACTGTGCGTTCGTTATTTATAATTGG
>JBDTGD010000337.1:0-3735 GCA_039937595.1 Ginsengibacter sp.
AGAGGCGTGGAAATAATAAAGAATGAAAAGGATTTTGAAAAAGGCTTTAATGAAGATGCAGTTCTGGAAAAATTAGTGACTATAAAAAAAGAAATTTCAATAATTGTTGCTGTAGGTGAAAATGACAAAAATGCCATCTATCCTCCTGTAGAAATGATATTTAACCAGGATCTTAATCAATTGGAATATCAGATATCGCCCGCCGTTCTGGAAGAAAAAATATTATGGAAGGCGGAGGCCATTGCATTAGCGGTCGTGAAAAATTTGAAGAGCCCGGGTATTTTTGCCGTTGAATTATTTATTGACATAGATGGCAATGTTTTGGTAAATGAAACTGCCCCCAGGGTACATAACAGTGGACATCACACAATTGAAGCAGCTTTCTCTTCCCAGTTTGATATGCTTTGGAGAGTAATACTTCACTATCCGTTGGGAAAAACAAGCCCTATTATGAATGCTGCAATGATCAATCTGATTGGTGAAGCCGGGTCTAATGGTAATGCAAAATATCAGGGACTTGAAGAAGTTTTGGAAATCGATAATTTGTTTGTTCACATTTATGGTAAAAAGGAAACCAGGCCAGGACGAAAGATGGGCCATATCACAGTTCTTAGTAATGAGAGACAACAATTAATACATATTTCGAATAAGGTCAGGCAATTGGTAAAGGTAATTTCATAAGGATTTTGTAAAAAGAACCTTTTTTCGAAAAAAAACGATTTTCTTCGCAGTTTTTATTTATTTTGATCGTCTCATGACTTTAGCCAAAAAAATAGAAATTATATAATGAAATTAAAGCACGGAAAATTAACAACCGCGATTATAGTTCTTCTATTTTTTATGTGGTCTTGTGGAAGTAAAGCCAAAACTGCAGATACGCCTAAGCCGGAAAAAGAACCTGCTTCTCACGCTGAATTATCAGTTGAGGGTTACGTTATTAAGCCATCGGTATTGCATTCAAGTATAGAAGTAGCTGGCACGTTATTGCCCTTTGAAGAGACAGACATACATCCTGAGGTATCAGGAAAAGTAACTTATCTTTCTATTAAAGAAGGAGCTCATGTAAAAAAAGGCACTTTGCTCGCACGGCTTTTTGATGGTGACCTGCAGGCGCAACTTCATAAATTGAGTGTGCAACTTCAGGTTGCTGAAAAAACCCAACAACGCCAGGATGAATTACTAAAGATCGGAGGTATCAGCCAGCAGGATTATGATTTAAGTGTACTTGACGTAAGCAGCATCAAAGCAGATATGCAGGTACTCCAGGCAAATATTGATAAAACAATTATAAAAGCGCCTTTCGATGGAAAACTAAGTTTCAAAAATATAAGTATCGGCGCGTTCATTACACCCACAACTATTATTACCACCATAAGGCAGGATTCCAAATTGAAGCTGGAATTTAGTGTTCCGGAAAAATATGGACCCAGGGTATTATTGGGCAATGTGATATCATTCACCACTGAAGCAAGTGGTAAAAAATACACTGCCAAAATTTATGCAACAGAGTCGGGTATCACAGCTGAAAACCGTAGTTTGAAAGTGCACGCTTTAGTGGAGAATATTGATAAAAATGTCACCGCAGGATCATTTGCAAAAGTGATGTTTGATATGGGTGATAATAATGAAGCCATCATGGTTCCTACGCAAGCCATTATTCCGGAGGCAAGGGATAAAAAAGTAATATTATATAACGGTGGCATAGCCGATTTTAAAACAGTAACTACCGGCACAAGAGATTCTGCCAGAGTGGAAATCCTGAGTGGGCTTTCCATCGGAGATACAGTTATCATTACAGGATTGCTTTCTATAAAACCGGGAAGTAACATCAATCTTTCATCCCTAAATAAGTAGTGTAAAAAAGTGAATATTTCTCAAACAAGTTTACGACGTCCGGTATTTGCCATAGTTCTGAACCTGGTGATCGTGCTATTTGGAATTATTGGTTTTAAATTTTTAGGAGTAAGAGATTATCCGGCTATTGATCCACCCAACATTTCAGTGAGCACTTCCTATGAAGGCGCCAATTCTGATATTATTGAGTCACAAATAACAGAGCCTCTCGAGAAAGCCATCAATGGAATCCCGGGCGTTAAAAATATCAGTTCATCAAGTAACCAGGGAAGAAGTAACATCAACGTGGAATTTGAATTAGGCGTAGATCTTGAGACTGCTGCTAATGATGTACGAGATAAGGTGGGACAAGCCACAAGAAGCCTGCCGCAGGATATAGACGCGCCACCAGTGGTTTCTAAAGCGGATGCAAATGCGCAGCCTATAATTGCAGTTACCGTGCAAAGCAATACGCGTAATCTGTTGGAGGTAACAGAATATGCAGAAAATAATATTGTAGAGCGTTTACAAACAATTCCGGGCGTGAGTTCTATATCAGTTTGGGGCGAAAAAAGATACGCAATGCGCATCTGGTTTAAACCGGCTAAACTACAGGCTTACGGACTTTCTACCAATGACGTGCAAAATGCTTTGCTCACGCAAAGTGTAGAACTTCCTGCCGGAAAAATTTCTGGGAATACTACTGAGCTCGCTGTACGCACTTTTGGACAATTAAATACCGAAGAGCAGTTTAATAATCTGATCATAAAAAATATAGGTGGTGTAAATATAAAATTGAGTGATGTGGCTGATGTGGTATTAGGCCCTGAAAATGAAGAATCGGGTTTGAAAGAAAGTGGGGTGCCAATGATTATGCTCGCCATCATTCCGCAGCCTGGTTCCAATTATGTTTCTATTTCTGATGAATTTTATAAAAGATTAGCAGATATAAAAAAAGAAGTTCCTGCCGATATGAAGCTTGATGTAGGAATGGATCAGACAAAATTCATAAAAAAATCTATCTCAGAAGTAGAAGAAACACTTTTGATCGCTTTGACGCTGGTGATTATCATCATTTATTTATTCTTCCGCGACTGGATCATAGCGTTGCGGCCTTTACTCGATATTCCGGTTTCACTGATAGGCGCTTTCTTTATCATGTACATTTTTGGTTTCACTATTAATGTGCTTACACTTCTCGCAATCGTACTGGCCACGGGGCTTGTAGTGGATGATGGTATTGTGGTCACGGAAAATATTTTTAAGAAAATAGAAGCTGGTATGAATAAATACCAGGCCGCGAAAGAAGGTTCTAAAGAAATTTATTTTGCGGTTATTTCTACTTCTATTACACTAGCTATTGTTTTTTTACCCATCGTATTTCTGCAGGGTTTTGTTGGAAGACTCTTCCGTGAATTCGGAATCGTTGTTGCCGGGGCTGTTCTGATTTCAGCGTTTGTATCCCTTACCTTAACGGTGGTACTCAATGTGAAACTCACCAGCAAAAGGCTT
This sequence comes from Ginsengibacter sp., assembly GCA_039937595.1. Classification (GTDB taxonomy): domain Bacteria; phylum Bacteroidota; class Bacteroidia; order Chitinophagales; family Chitinophagaceae; genus Ginsengibacter. The sequence continues at coordinate 3,346 of JBDTGD010000337.1, forward strand.
GGGCACTCATGGTTCTATACAAAGACAGAACCTTTTTTCAGTGGAATGGAGAATGGCTATAAGAAAAGCCTGGCAGCATTTATGAAATTCAAGTGGATAGCCTTTGCATTGGTAGCTGTATGCCTCGGTGTTATCTATTTTATTTTTAATAGCCTGCCATCCGAATTGGCACCTTTGGAAGATCGCAATCAATTCCGCTTAAATGTTACCGCTCCCGAAGGCACTTCTTACGATTACATGGATTCCTATATGGATACGCTCGGCAAGTTTTTATCTGATTCCATTCCTGAGAAAACTATGCTGATAAGTCTTACTGCGCCCGGGTTTGGAGGTGGCTCTGTTAATAGTGGATTCTTTAATGTAATGCTGAAAGATCCAAAAGATCGAGGA
>JBDTGD010000338.1:0-11581 GCA_039937595.1 Ginsengibacter sp.
TAATTGTGATTTTTTGGTAAGGCCAACAAACTATTTTAATCCTTTTTTATTTAACCATCTTGCCATTTTTAAAATACATTTTTCTTATCAGTCGATCCGCCAGGCCGGGGAAGAATTTATTCATAAATACGGCTTCTTTGCCCGTAAAAGTTAATACAAGCGTACGTTTTCTTTTTTGGATTGCTTTTACGATGTGACCGGCACATTCTTCAGCAGTCATTATTTTGCCTTCGTCCAGTTTGGAATCCTTTACCGGTTCAGCATTTTCACCGAGCGCGGCATATCGCGTATTGGAAGCGGTAAAGCCGGGAGACACCCACATTACATTTACGCCAGTATCTAACAACTCGGTCCTTAATGTTTCCATCCACCTGATAACAGCAGCCTTGCTTGCGCTATAACCACTTCTGCCCGGTAATCCCCGGTGACCCGCTATGGAAGCTACTCCCACAATAGTTCCTTTTCTTTCGATCACCGTATCTAACGCATATTTGGTGCAATATATCGTTCCCCAAAAATTAATATCCATTACTTTTTTTAGTGTCGTCAAATCCGTGTCTTTAAACAGTGCCCTCATAGAAATTCCGGCATTGTTTATTAATACATCAATGCCTTTAAATTCTTCAATTGTTTTTTCGATAAAATTCTTGCAATCTTCTTCCTTACTGACATCGGCCACCACAGTAAACAAAGATTTTCCTGGGAATTCTGTTTTTAAATGATCAAGCTTTTCCGGCGTGCGCGAACAAGTGGAAACTTTAGCTCCTTTTTTTAAAAAGGCTTCCACAAGCGCTCTACCTATTCCATCCGTCCCTCCGGTAATGGCTATAATTTTATTTTCAAACATCCCTTTTCATTTTCGACAAAAATAGGAGAGAAGAAAGGAGCAGAAAAATTATTATTTGAATTGCGATAAATTGAGGTCATCAAAGCAGACGAAATTAAGAATGGAAGATTTATCCGGAGGGAGTTAGAGCCAGGGAATCCCTGTCGAAGTAAACCTGGAATGGCTGCCAAGTCAGTAATCTCGAGTGATTACATGAAAAATACCGGCTTGGGATAGTTAGTAAACTATCTTGCTAAACGGAATACCTACGGTAAGGCCGATGGAGGACCCATTGCCTGGAAGTGTGCTCTTGATGGTATGGTTCATGTCATCAAGGATAATCTGGCATTCAAAGTTAACGGCTGGGACACCCCGTTTATCGATCAGGACTATCGGTATGCCCAATATGCCGTTCAATGCTTTGTAATCGCCGTAGTTTTTTTCCAGCCGGAAGCTTAACCCGATGTGGGAATCAAGCGGAATATAAACCAATTTCACGGAAGTTGCCGGGGTTAAATAGTTATTGTATTTTCCAGCATAGCTACCGTTAACACCTGTCGAAGTCAGTTGCCCGCCCTGTACGGCGTTGTTCACGATGATACCTGCTCCAAGTGAAAAAAATATTCTGCCTGCCTTGGGTGCTTCCCAAAAAAGGGTATGAGTGAGCATTAATTCAGCGGGATAATTGTAATGCGTATTTTCCTCCGTTCCCGTAATGATATAGAACTTCTGGGGAATGATCGGTAGGTAAATGCCAAGGATCGTCCAACTATCTTTAACTACTTTGTAATTATTTGTGTTGACCAAAAGTGCTGACTGCGCCTCTGCAAATTTCCGAAGATACGTTGCCCGAAGTGCTGCACAAAAGTTTGTCGAAAGGGTTGCTTTTGCAGCTTTTAGATTTTGCCCCGGCAGGTCAGCAGCGGTAATTTGATCAAGTTCCTTTTTAAACGCAACAGCCTTTTCATCAAGTTCAGCAGAGAGTTGGTTTACCAGCAACGCACGTTGCGCATCCATATTCTGTTTTTGGATGCCGCAAAAGTTAAACTTTGTTTTCGGCCTGCCCATCCAGACTTTCTGGATGTAGCCTCCCAGTTGGTTGCTGGTATAGGCGTTGGAAAACCGTGCTGCATAGGCATTGGCAAAACCAGTCCTAGCACCAATAGTCGTAAATGACCTCACGTAATTGTCGTTTGTTGTATCCGGCTGGTGCAGGTTATGATTAATGGCGATGGTCCCTTTTGCAGCGTTGATATTCACAAAGTTCTTGTACAGGGAGAGATCGCCCTTATCCGAGAAATAGGAGCTTACCTTATTAGAAAGGAACACATTCATTGCCTTATAGGAAATCAATATGCCGTTTCCCTTATCGCAGGGGTTATCGGTGATCTGCTGATTAATTTGGTGAAGCTCTATTATAATTTGTTGCGGATTTTGTGAACGCGCTGCTATAAACCTGCAACTTAAAACCAGGGCCAAAATCCAATATCGTATGAGTGATTTTGTTGTCAACTTTTTTGAGATTAGATTTCGGTCTTTTAATAAATGAATTTAAACTTTTTTTTGAAAAATATGAAATTTAAACGCTTCAGTAAGATGAATATCAAGATACGGTTTTTTTTTCTGGTCGTATTAAATAAACGGCTCATGTAGTACATGCACCAATATAATATTTATTAAGTTTGGTAGGATATAAGATTTAAGTAAAATGCTTAAAAAAAACTCTCATTTTGTGAGAGCCTTTAGTGATTCGAATTAAGCTTTCAATATATTTTCTTGACTTCATTTTTTTTATCATTAGCTCTCTTTTCTTTGCCTCTTGCAAAGTTTCAAAGGTTTCTGAATATTTTATTACCCAAGGTATTCCTGTTGAAGTAAATTTAGAATGGCCGATATTATGTTCGTACAACCTCCTTTCTAAATCAGTGCAGGCTCCAACATAATATTTATTGAGTTTTGATGAATATAAAATGTAAGATATAAGGCATAAAAGAAGGAACTAAACTAAGTACGAAAAATAGTTTAACAACAAAAAAGCCTCTGCTTTCACAGAGGCCTTCGTGATTCGGCTGGGACTCGAACCCAGGACCCCAACATTAAAAGTGTTGTGCTCTACCAACTGAGCTACCGAATCAAATGGTGCACTACCCTTTTTTTAAAGGAGTGCAAAAATAAGTGAAAAAAAGATTGAACCAAACTTTTTAAAAAGAAAGTTGCGAAAGAACCTTCGTGACTTTTATGTGTTGCGAGTTTCAGAGAAAGCAATTTTTTTTTCAATCATTGATTTATGTCTCAACAGAAAATTGCGTTTTAAACTATTGCACGCTTTTTGCTAATTATATAGTATGCCCAAAATTCTGATTTTAGACGATGATAAAGACCTTCTCACAGTGTTCAAATCTCTTCTTAAGAGAAAAGGTTTTGATGTCTTTGCTTATTCAGACTGGAGCAAGGCATGGGATGCTGTAAAGGCTTACAAACCACAGTTGATTCTTTTGGATGTTTTTATGAAGGGAATCGATGGAATAGATGTATGCAAAAAATTAAAAGCTTCTTCGTTTACCAGGAATATTCCTATAATCATGTTTTCTTCCTACCCCGATATCGCTGATACAGCTATCAACGAGTCGGGAGCTGACGATTTTATCGCAAAACCTTTTGAAACTTCAGAAATTATTAGAAAAATACAAAGACTCTTATCAATAAAACAGCCATCTGCATAGAATTTCTAATATTTAGACGGACATAATATATTATGAAATCTGTTTCAAAAGAAAACTTTCAATAGTGCTACATGGTACAAAGAATGGTTTTTCTGTAATAACAAGATTCAATACCTGACCTGTCACATTGTAATTCCCCTTAATTGTATTACCAAAAATGGTAACTTCAAAATCCCCTGAGGTTTCCTCTCCATTAAATATTCCATTCTGGCTTTCAACCGCAGCCCGGGCTTTTGCGATTGCTTCAAGAGGTGATTCATTAAATGGTAATATAAAATTGCAGGCTGACATAAAATTAAGTTAGATAATTAATAGTTTTAAAGTGGGATTTTTTCTGGGGAAATGTTTACACAATTTGATTTCAAAAATGTTTATCTTTTTTTATTTTAGCAGTTTTTTTTCTTTTCGTAATTTTTTTTCAAAAGTATATTATTCCGGTTTCTTTGCCAATTGCGTTTAGATGGGTGCATCCTCCAAATGTCGCGCCATTTTCTTTCTTTTGTCCAACAAGAGATGAAAGACGGTAGTTATAAGAATTAAGCAATATTTTGATACTAACCTATTTCTGTTTGCGTGTGTATAATTCCAATATATTTAATATCTTCCGTTTAATTCTTGTTTTAAAATTTATTGACTTAATTTTTTGATATTTCATTTCTACATCTAAGAGAAAACACGTGAAAAAGTTACAAGAACCATCCAGAAGAAAGTTTCTGAAACAGTTTACTGCTGCGTCGCTGGCTTTTAGTGCACGGTCTGTATCTTCGTTTGCTGAACGCGAAAAATTAGAAACGCAAATCCTCCAATATCAAAAACCAATCTCCTCCAACGATATGGTAAATATAGCTTTGATTGGCATGGGCATTATGGGCAACCATAATGCAGCATCGTCATTACAAGTACCGGGAGTAAAATTGGTGGCAGTCTGTGATCTATATACGGGAAGGCTTCAAAGAGCCAAAGAAGTATATGGGCAGGATATTTTTGTAACCAATGACTATCGAAAAATATTGCAACGGAGAGATATAGACGCGGTCATCATCGCCACCTGCGACCAATGGCACGCCCGTATTACCAAAGATGCATTGAAAGCGGGCAAGCATGTGTATTGTGAAAAACCGATGGTACACTACATTGGTGAAGGACTTGATGTGATAAAGGCACAGAAGGAGAGCGGAAAAGTAATGCAGGTAGGCAGCCAGTACGTAAGTAATATTGTTTTTCAGAAAGCGCATGAATTATATAAATCAGGTGAAATAGGAAAACTTAATATGGTGAATGCGGTGTATGACCGTCAGGATGCTTTAGGCGCGTGGGAATATACGATGCCCACAGATGCGTCGCCTGAAACAGTTGACTGGGACAGGTATATTGAAGGCATGAAAAAAATTCCATACGATCCCAAAAAGTTTTTCTGGTGGAGAAATTACCGCGAGTTTGGAACTGGCGTAGCCGGAGATTTATTTGTCCATCTCCTTTCTGGCACGCATGTAATTACAGATTCGAAGGGGCCTGAGAAAATATATTCCTCCGGGCAGTTGTGTTATTGGAAAGATGGGCGTAATGTACCTGACCTCATGGCTGGTATAATGCAATATCCTGAAACCCCCGAGCATTCGCCTTTTCAGCTTACGCTGCAGGTGAACTTCGTAAGCGGAACCGGAGGCTCCGAAACAACGCGCTTTGTAGGAGATGAAGGAACGATAGTTATTGACGGTGATGGCCTTACTGTACATCATAGTAAATTGGCCGAAGCACCTGGTATTGATGGTTGGGATTCCTTATTTACTTATCCCGAAGCAATGCAAAAGGAACTGCTAAAAAAATACAATGAAAAATATTCTCCCGAACAACAAAAAAGACATGACAAACCGGATATGATTTATAAGGCTCCCGAAAACTTTGATGCAAGCCTGCAACACCATATTAATTTTTTTGAAAGCATAAGAAATGGGACACCGGTTGTAGAAGATGCCACCTTTGGTTTCAGGGCTGCGGCGCCTGCGCTCGCGTGCAACGAAAGTTATTTTGAAAATAAAATCATTCATTGGGATCCTGTACAAATGAAACTGAAAGAAAGTTAGACAAAAACACAATAATTATTCACCATCTCAACCAAACAATTTTATGAAATTATCACGAAGAAAATTTATCAGGAATAGTTCTTTATCTATGGCAGGAATTATGTTTTTGCCACAAAATATGTTGGAAAGTTCTTTTTTGAAAAGCGGCCACATCACAGGACTACAGCTTTATTCAGTGCGCGATGATATGAAAAATGATCCTTCCGGTACTCTGAAGCAACTGGCGGACATGGGGTATAAATATGTAGAACATGCTAACTATGTAGATGGAAAATTTTATGGGTATGCACCTGTTGAATTTAAAAAATTACTGGATGGGCTCGGATTAAAAATGCCAAGCGGGCATACGGTAATGAGCGCGGATGATTATGATAAAACAAAAAATGATTTTATGGATAAATGGAAGCAAACAATTGACGATGCAGCAACGGTAGGCCAGCATTATGTAATAAGCCCATGGCTTGATGAGAGTCTTCGTAAAAATTATGATGACCTTGTAGGGTTCCTTGATTTGTTTAATAAATGTGGTACGCTTTGCCAAAAATCCGGGTTAAAATTTGGCTACCACAATCATAATTTCGAATTCAAATATTCATTAAACGGGAAAAAGATTTATGATATTATTTTAGAAAAAACCAATCCGAAATTAGTGATACAGCAATTGGATATTGGCAATATGTACGGCGCTGGCGGAAGGGCGTTGGATATTATAAAGCAGCACCCGGGCAGGTTCGAAAGCCTTCATGTAAAAGACGAAATTAAATCATCTGGCAAGGGCGAGATGGATGACGGTTATGAAAGCACTGTTTTGGGTAAAGGGATTTTGCCTGTAAAGAAAATACTAGATCTTGCAAAAAAAATCGGCGGAACTACAGAATTCATTATTGAGCAGGAATCTTACCAGGGAAAAACGCCGATCGAATGCGCCAGGGAAGATTTGGCAGCGATGAAAGGATGGGGTTATTGAGAATAGCCACCAATGATGCGAATTTGCACGAATCGTATTTTTTTTTGACGTCAGAAATTGCTGAGATGATAGCGGTCGGTACGCCTTAGCGTCAGACCGCGGGTGAATTAGAATATGACGAATTTGTTTGCTTACTATCGTTTTAAGTCAAATACGCTGAACGAATTGTATTTATTTTTGATCATGCAAATCATGAATCACGAATTGTATTTTTTTATGGAACTTTTCAAGCACGGATAAGGCAGTAATACAGACTCAAGCAAATTAGAATCTTCTTCGATTATTCAAGTAGGAATCTTCTTTTTTTGTTCGTTTACTATAAATCTGCCAATTGGCCTTCGGCAGCGTTTGCTAAGATTTTCGTAGATAGTTTTTTATTTTATTTTATACCTTGCGGGGTATAATTAGTTTTTAAAATGAGATGATTATAAAGAGAAGGGTATAATTGTTTCTTTGCAAAACGGTTTTTGTCCCACGCAAATCCGAATATTATTTGCGAATCCAAAAATAAAAATCCACCTTTTTAGTCCGTTTACTGCAAAACTTTGATCTGACCTGCCGTGCCGATCGAAACCATTTTTTCTTTATTCAAAATTCGAAATATTTTTGTAGCTTGAATTTTTTCAAAACACTTTTAACTCGAAGCATCATGTCTTCCTTTCAATTATCGACACAACAAATAGAAAGCTATAAAAAGGACGGCTTTGTTATCGTCAAGGATTTTCTAAATAGCGAAGAAATCAACAAACTTTATTCGATTGCAACAGGTGATAATACTCTCCGGCAGCATGCATTTGATCTGAATGACCAGACTGGAAAAAAAACAAAACTTACTTTGTGGTACACGCCCGGAAATGATGCATATGGCTTGCTTACTAAAAGTGAGCGCATGGTAAAATCTGTTGACACATTAATGGAGGGTGATTCCGTAGTTTGTCATTTTCACAGCAAGCTGATGCAGAAAGAACCACGTGTTGGCGGCGCATGGGAATGGCACCAGGATTATGGATATTGGTATAAAAATGAATTCTTATTTCCGGATCAGATGATGTCTGTAATGGTTGCCATTACAAAAGCCAACAAGGAAAACGGATGTTTACAGGTGATCAAAGGTTCGCATAAAATGGGTCGGATAGAGCATGGCTTTGCTGGTGAACAGGTGGGCGCTTCGCAGCATTATGTCGACCTCGCTTTGAAAACGATGGAATTGATTTATGTCGAAATTATGCCGGGTGATGCTTTATTTTTTCATAGTAATTTATTGCATCGTTCAGAAGGCAATCTTTCAGAAGCGCCGCGCTGGTCTTTGATATCTGTTTACAACAGGAGTGAAAATATTCCATACAATGAGCCATCCCAATCTTCAATTGTCCCTTTGAAGGCAGTGCCGGATGAGGCTCTGCTGGATTGGGAAACTGAAAGTATAGGAGCCGACGCTAATTTTCTGGAGAAAGAAAAAGATGAAGCATTGAAATAATTTATAAATCGGATTTAAGCAAAAAAAATAAAACTAAAATTATGAAATTAGCAATTCTCGGTTCAGGATTTATAGCGCGCTTTTATGCAGATGCGTTGGTGGGCCAACGCAGAAAAGATGAAATCTCTATTGTTTATAGCCGCACACTTGAAAACGCGAAAAAGTTTGCGGATGATTATAAAGTGCCCAATTTTACAGATAGTATTAAAGAATGCGTATCACACAAAGATGTTGACGCGGTGGTCATTGCATTATCAAACGACATGCATCTTGAAGCAGTGCTGGCTTGTGCTGCGGCAGGTAAGCATCCATTGTGTACCAAGCCGCTTGGCCGCAATGCGAAGGAAGCATTAGAGATGCTTCAGGCGGTAGAAAAAGCTAATGTTACCGGCGGTTATCTTGAGGATCTTGTATATTCTCCCAAAGCACTGAAGTCTATTGCAATCATAAAAAGCGGAAGTATTGGTGAAGTGATTTGGGCCAAGAGCAGGGAAACGCATCCGGGCCCTCACAGCGATTGGTTTTGGGATAAAGAAAAATCCGGTGGTGGCGCCATCATCGACCTGGGTTGCCATTGCGTGGAATTGTGCAGGAGTTATATCGGAAAAAATATAAAGCCGGTGGAAGTAATGTGTTGGGCAGATACGCGCTTGCATCCGATAGATGCTGAAGATAACGCTGTAGGCATGGTAAGATATGAAAACGGTGCTATAGGACAGTTTGAAGTAAGCTGGTCTTTCCGTGGCGGCATGGATTTAAGAGATGAAGTAATGGGAACTGAGGGAACCATTTGGATAAATAATTTTTTACGCACCGGTTTTGAAATGTTCACTACCGGGAAGAGTGGAAGCTATGTGGCAGAGAAAGCTGAGAGCGATTCGGGATGGCTTTTTCCTGTTGGTGATGAAGTGAATGAACTCGGTTACAACCACATGTTTACTGATATGTTTGAAGCAATAGAAAACAAAAAACAGCCAGTGGAAAATTTTTATGACGGGTACGTAGTGAATGCCATTTTAGATGCGGCGTTTCTCTCGGCCAAAACAAAAAAATGGGAACCGGTAAAAATTGAAGACTGGCGCGGTGTTGCGGAGAAAAAAAGTGAGAAAGAAATAACAAGCTATGATGAAGATTATTATCTAATTAAGGAAGAAACGCTTCCTTCAGGAGAAAAAAAGTTTATTGTAAAAAATAAAAAAACCGGTTCGATAGAAAAGAGATAATCAAATGGAAAAGCTGATTATTTGTTCGTTTACTGAAAAATAAAAATAGCTTATAATCCAGTAAAGTAAACTGGGTAAAAAACATAACACAAAACACTGCAAGTTGGGTGCTAACAGCAGCCAAAGAAATAATTGATTTTCTGATTCTGACCCTCAACAACTTAATTGTAAGTTTCAATTAAGTTGTTGAGGGCTTTACTCCCCCTTCTTTTTTGGATAATTTCCAGGTCTTTCCACTAAGGAGTGTCCCACCACACACGACTGGTTATTTTATCACCACCTTGTAATCCTGATACGGCGGCGTTGTAATTAGCAGAGTTGACTTGCTTATCAACTGTAGAATAGGCCATTCTTCTTGGTATAGCATTGGGAGATTGGCTTCCAGGATAATTAACAGGCACCAGAGCAGGATAACCTGTCCTGCGGTAATTGGACCAGGCTTCGTACTCATTAAAAAATGTAGCAACCCAAAACTGTGTATTGATCATTTCAAGTCCTTTAGCGTCATTATATGGATGAGCATCCAAATAGGCCTGTGCGTCATCGTCACTTATAGCGCCCGCAGCACCAAAAACAGATAGCTCAGTGATGGCTGCAAGTACACCATTATCATAGTGTGTTGCTGCATCGCCAATACCCCAGCGCTTTGCCGCATCTGCTAATAATAATTCAGATTCGGCATAAGTTAATACCAGTGTGGGCGCAGTAGCATTAAATATGATCGGGCTTGGACGGGAATATAAATTGGTATTTCCTAAATAACCCGGAAAGTTTATAATACCATGTGATGTACTTCCTGCATCATACCCATTTGGTAAGCCAACCTGGTCCGCGGGATCAGACGAACCTGGTGGGTTGTACGGGTCGTTTCCTGCCGCAAAACTTGTATCATAAACGTATGCAAGCACAGGTAAGCGCGGGTCGTTGTTTTTCTTTAGAAAGTCAATAAAGGTTTTACTGATCTGCCCGGATAATTGAATGGAGCCGTCTTCGCCTATTCCCCTGTAGATGCGGTTAATGGTAAGCGGGTCATTGGTGCCATGAGGAACAATCGCATTATCATCATTACTTGTCATGGTAAGGCCCTGCACTTTGTTCACATAAGATTGCGCAGTGGCAGGATCCACTTTGGTTAAACGCATAGCCATCCGAAGAAGCAACGTATTTCCAAATTTTTTCCACTCACCAATCTGGTCACTTGAAGTGGAATAAAAAAGGTCACCTACAGGTTTATCCGCGTTCTCATCAAGACTGTCAACAGCTTGCGAAACTTCTTTCAGCAAATCGGTATAAATATCCTGTTGTTTATCGTATTTCGGGAAATAAATTCCTCCATGGTAAGCGAGTCCGGCATTAAAATAAGGCACATCGCCATATACATCAGTGATTCGTTCAAAGATCAGCGCTTTCATTATTCTTGCTATCTGGTGCAGGTTTGCATATTGAGGTTTGCCTGTGGTGGTGGTATAGAGATCTACAGCGTTCTTTACCTGGTCAAGATATACATGGTCAAAAAATGATCCCCAGCCCCCTGGACTGGAAAGATATTTGTCACCAAAAAAATAACCGGATGTGGATGCCCAATGCTGAATAAAGCAACCCGCGCCTTGTATTTCTGTTTCTTCTACCTCTATTGCGTTATCCGTGCTGCCGGTATAATAGAGCTGCGCAGCTGTGAGAATATTATTCGGATCAAATACATCAACAGATACTGAATTAGGATCCGTGTTTATTTGCAATAGATCTTTTTTGCAGGAAGAAAACACTATCAGTATAATAGCGCTTGTAAGTAAGTATTTAGATGATAATTTCATGTAAAATGGCTTTTTAACGATCATTAAAATTTGGCATTAAGATTAAGCCCAAACGTCCTGGTATAAGGTACCTGAGCTTGTTCGATACCTTGAGGTCCGTTGGAGTAATTGGATTCGGGGTCAATATTAGGCGTGTGCTTTAATATAGTGAAAACGTTCCTGGCAACAAAGTTTAAGGTTATTCCCTGTATTTTATCATGAAACAGACTTGCCGGGAAAGTGTATCCAAATATGATCTGCCTTAATTTGATAAAACCGGCATCATAAATAAAAATAGCAGGGTTATTATTACTTATCTGGAAATAATAATCCTGGGGATAAAGATCAGAAGTGCCATATCTTAAATCCCTGCCGGGAAGCGTTGTCTTTGTAAGACCAAACTGGTAAGCATAATAGTTAGTGCCCGAAAATATTTTACCACCAAATTTTCCATCTACCAGGAAAGAAAAATTGAAATGCTTGTATTT
>JBDTGD010000339.1:0-2589 GCA_039937595.1 Ginsengibacter sp.
GTTTATTATGGAGACGAAAAAGAAGCCATCTCACAGATTTACCAACTTGATCCTAAAAGTGATAAGCTGGATCTTTTACTGGCAAGAGCTGTCAACCAGTACGAACAAAAGTTTAATTATAATGGTAGTCAATCTATTGATGATATGGATTCTTCCAATAGTACAAATGTCTCGCTGAGGAATTTAATAACCAGCATAGCCGATGGCCACAATACAGATAAGCCCTGGGTTTGGTATATGGCAGCAGGGTATTTATATACGCTGGATTCTCTTTATGTCAAAGCCAATTCCTATTATGCCAAAGCTGAAAAAAATGTTCCTTCTGATGACTTGGCAAAGGCACAGCTAAAATTACTTGAAATTTTAAACAAAATCGGAAGCACTAAACATATCGGCGCAAAATCAGAAAATGATATTCTTAGCGATATGAATTGGCTGGATGGAATAAACACAAAGCCCATACCAGACCTTCGATATTCTGATGCATTGGCGTGGTTGAAGCAAACGATATCTTCAAAATATAAAACACAACACGAGTTGGCAAAAGCGGAATGTTTTTACAGCAGCAATTTATTTTATGCTGATAAAAAGAACGCAGAGAATATGAAAGCATTTCTGAACAAGCCTTCCAAAACTCCTTTTGAAAAATTGTGCGTACAGTTATCAGCTATTCAAATTGGTGACATTTACGAATTTCAAGCCATTCAACTTGCTTTTAAAGACAACCCTGAAAGCGCTATTAGTTTAATCAAAAATGATTCCGCATCAAGTTTCACTCTACCTGCAAATCCTTTCAATGGCGGGATACAGGACTGCCATGACTGCGACCAGGCTGCTTCGCAAAAAATAAAGTATTCTAAACTTTCTTTTTTGCAAAAATTAAAAGAGTTAAAAGATAAGATTGCAACCGGCAAAGATGTTTATATCAATTCCATGCTTTTGGCAAATGCCTATTACAACATCTCGCATTATGGAAATGATCGGGCTTTTTACGAATGTAAGATTTTAGGATCAGGACACTACAGCCCTTTTGCAATTGATAGTATTTATCGCGGCATGCTCACCGATATGAAACTTCCTGCCAAATATTATCGCCTTGCTTTGAAGGCTTCACAGAATGATGAACAAAAAGCAAAATGCCATTATATGCTTGCCAAGTGTGAAAGGAACGAATGGTACAACGGTAATTTTTATAATAATGACAAAAATGAATTCAAAGAAGATTTCACGATTCCACTGTCGTCATTGACCGAATTCAAATTATTAAAACAGTACCCGAACACAAAGTTTTATAAAGAAGCGATTAATGAATGTGGGTATTTTGAAAAATATGTAACATGGAATTAGAGAAAGAAAGCCACAAATTGCACGAATTAACACGAATAGAAAACTTCGTTTTCCTAGTTTATCTCAATGAAACATTGGCTAGCCTCTATCCCTAAACTCGTGTCTCACGAGTTGCTCTTCTTTTAATAAAGAATAATCAAACAGAAACTCGTGAGACACGAGTTTGGGAGAAGATGCAGTAAACCAACAAAAAATGATTATTCTTATTTTATAATTGACGGCCTATATAAAATAAAAAAGCTGCTTCAAATCACTACTGAAGCAGCTCTTTTATTGTTCTAAAAAACACTTAAATTTCGGGAGTATCCAACTCCGCCAATGATTTATCAATGTCTTCCTGCGATACTTCATAATTTACCAATTTGCCATCCAGGTATTGTTCATAGGCACTCAAATCAAAATGTCCATGGCCGCATAAATTGAACAGGATGGTTTTAGAAACGCCTTCTTCATCGGCTTGCTTTGCCTGGCGTATCACTTCGGCAATGCCATGGTTAGCTTCGGGGGCTGGAATAATACCTTCTGTCCTCGCGAATAATAATCCTGCATCAAAACATTCTATCTGGTTAATCGCATCAGCTTCAATAATGCCATCTTTCAATAATTGACTTACAATAGCACCAGCTCCATGATAACGCAAGCCGCCCGCGTGAATTGGTGATGGAATAAAATTATGACCGAGCGTGTACATTGGTATCAACGGAGTCATTCCTACGGTATCCCCAAAATCATACCTGAAAACGCCACGCGTTAGTTTCGGGCAAGACGTGGGTTCTACTGCAATGGCCCGGATATCTCTCCCGCCGGTTAACTTATTCTCTAAGAAAGGAAATGCAATACCGGCAAAATTAGATCCACCGCCAAAAGGCGCAATCACTATATCGGGATAATCACCCGCTTTTTCCATTTGCTTTAACGCCTCCTGGCCGATTATCGTTTGATGCATCAATACATGATTCAAAACGCTACCTAAAGAATACTTGGTATCCTCATGCGTAGCTGCTACCTCCACTGCTTCTGAAATAGCGATACCCAGGCTTCCTGGAGAATTTGGATCTTTCGCTAAAATGCTTCTTCCGGCATTGGTTAAATCGCTGGGCGAAGCGTGCACTTTCGCGCCCCATGTATTCATCATAATTTTGCGATAAGGCTTGCCGTCATAGCTCACTTTTACCATAAATACTTCACACTCTATATTAAACAAATTACAGGCGAAACTTAAGGCACTCCCCCACTGACCGG
>JBDTGD010000340.1:0-4716 GCA_039937595.1 Ginsengibacter sp.
AGAATAATCCTCTCGTTTTATTAGACGGTGTTCCGGTTTTTGATATTAATAAGATTATCGCTTATGATCCGTTAAAAGTCCAGAAGCTTGAGGTAGTAGCTTCAAGATATTACTGGGGGCCGATTATAGCCAATGGTATTGCAAGCTTTACTACGTATAAAGGCAACCTCGAAGGATTTACGTTAAATCCTGATGACTTGCTAATGGACTACGATGGCTTACAAAAGCAACGCATATTTTTCTCCCCGGATTATTCATCTGACAAAGAATTGCATAGCCGCCTGCCTGATTTTAGAACTCTTTTATATTGGTCGCCGGGCATCATCACAGATGCAAAAGGAGCTGCCCGCTTTTCTTTTTATACGGGCGATGTTCCGGGAAAATATATTGTGGACATCCAAGGAATTTCAGCTAATGGCGAGGCAGGAAGCACCGATTTTATCTTCAATGTAGAAAAATAAAAAAATCTTTTTTTTGTTCTTTTACTGTTGTTTCACTTTGCATCTTTTTATTTGCTACAAAAAAAAGGAGCATCCGTTTCTGAATACTCCTTTTTATGCCAATTTATTTTTAAATTTAGTCTGATAACGCTCGGAGTTTAATCGGCATTATTTAAAATCTTCATCCTTTAAGCCACTGTTTATTTTTACGTCAGTTACTTTGAAAGGAATTTCTACTGATGTTGACACGATTTGAGAATACGGGAATTTAATCCCATCTATTTCTTTATAATCGCTATACGTAGTTGATTGCGACGCGGCCCCGGAAGTTACTTCCTTCTTTAGTTTCAAGCCTGTTTCTGCGTCAAAATATTCTTTCGTAGGATTTCCTGAATCAATAGAAATAGCTAAGACATAAGCATCTTTATCATCCACTTTTGCCATCACAGGAGATAAAGATAATTGAACCCCTGAATTTGGATTTAAATATTGAATTTCAGGAAAAGGGATCGCAGATTCTTTAATGCGTTTCTTTGTATTTTCGTCAAGAAGTTGAGAGTTGCCCATAGATAATAAGCTCACACTATCGCCATTAACAAGTTCCTTTTGAATCTGTGTATTGGAAGAAGTTAAAGTAACCGTTAAAAGCATACGATTCGGCATTTTGTATTTGTTTACCAGTTCAATTTGCTGTCCCTGTACGTCTGCTTTTTCTGTGTAAGAAAAATCTTTTATTCGTTTAATTTTATCTACTCCGCCAATCGCTTTTAAATAATTATCAATTACATCTTTTGCAGTCATTCCCTGGGGTACTGGCTTCAGGGGTTCTCCTGTAAAAGTGTTATTCGAAGGATCAATATCAGGATAATCGTGATTGGGATCGATAGTAATCTTTTTAATTATTGAAGTGGATGGATAATGAAAAGTCCATTCTCCGCCACTATGCCAAATTTCTACAGGAAGCATGATTGAATCTGTTTTGCCATTTTCCTGTTCTATCTTCATAGGAACGGGTAATACCATTTGGTCTTTATTTACAACGGTTATGAGCGCTCCTTTTGACGGATCCTCATCTACATATTTTACGCTTTCAACGCCCTGGTCCAGCTTTGAATTTGTAAAGAACCATCCTCTCCAGAAATAAGAAAGATCTTCGCCGCTAACATTTTCCATCGTTCTGAAAAAATCCCATGGAGTGGGGTGTTTAAAAGCCCAACGATCTATATAAATTCTAAAAGCTGAATCGAAACGCTCCTTACCAAGAATCTGATCGCGTAAAATATTCAATCCATCACTCGGCTTTTCATAAGCAGCCATTCCTAAAAAATCAGGTTGTGTTACATCAGGAAAAGTCATAATAGGATCTGCTCCTCCTTTAAACATGTATGATGCTGTGCTTTGAACATCCTCTTTTTTGTAGAATTCTCCGTTGTTAAATACCTTGGTGTCCACACCATTCATGAAAGTGTTAAAGCCCTCATCCATCCAAGGAAATTTACGTTCATTCGATCCTACAATCATAGGGAACCAATTGTGGCCAAACTCATGATTCGTAACATCCCATAAGCCCGCGCCGCTGCTTGTCCATGAACAGAAAACGATACCGGGATATTCCATTCCTCCAACAATACCTGCTACATTTGTAGCTGAAGGATAGGTGAATTCGTACCATTCTTTAGAATACAATTCTATGGCGCCCTTTACAAATTCTGTGGATCTTTTCCATGCTTGGTCTCCGGCGCTTTCGAGAGGATATACTGATTGGGCGAGTGCCTTTTTGCCACTTGGTAAATTGATGCGGGCTGCATCCCAAATGAATGCTTTTGAAGCGGCCCATGCCACGTCCCGCGTATTATCGCATACAAAATGCCACGTAAGATTAGCTTTGTTTGGGTGATAAGAATTGCCGTTTAAGTCATCAGCGCTTACAATTGTAACTGTCTTATCACTTGACTTAGCCTGCTTCAGCCTGTTTTGTACAGTGGATGTTAAACACTCGGAAGGATTTTTTAATTCGCCCGAACCAGCAACAATCAAGTCTGACGGCGCTGTGATCGAGTAATCTATATTTCCATATTCAAGATAAAATTCTCCCTGGCCAAGATAGGGAAGGGTATTCCATCCTTCAATATCGTCATATACACACATCCTGGGATACCATTGTGCTATTTCATATATCCATCCATTTTTTGTATCCACTCTTCCCATACGGTCGGTTCCGTATTTAGGTACTGAAAAAGCATAATCAATCTTGATTTCCAATTTTCCTGTTTTGGCAGCCAGTGGTTTTGGCAGCCATATTTGCATTCTTGTATCAGATACTTTATATTTTGCTTTTGTGGTTTTGCCGTCCATTACTACTTCCACAGAATTCAATTCATCTCCCTGCGTAAACTCCTGGTTTGACCAGCGTCCACCCGAAATGGGGCTGGTAGACTGGCCGCGGCTATCTTTCCGGTAAATATTTTGATCGAGCTGTAGCCATAAAAACTTTAAAGCATCGGGACTATTATTTTTATAAGAAATGGCAACTGATCCCTTTACTTCTTTCTTTGCGGTATCCAAAGAAACCGCGATTTTGTAATCCACCCGGTTTTGCCAGTAATTAGGTCCCGGTTGTCCGCTTGCGCTTCGGTATTCGTTGCCATTTGACGGATAAAAAAATGGAGCAAAAGCTATGTGTTGGTCGAAGTGAGATTCACTGTCAGACTGGGAAAAGGCAGCCCCACCAACAAACATCACCAGAAATGTGACGAGTAATAATCTTTTCATATTAATAATTTAGAAAAGGTGAAAGTAATAAATTAAGATTTGAGTTTAATTAAAATTAACAGCGTAGTGATATTAGTTGTGAATGGAAATCCGAAATTTTGCATTTCTTTTCACACTGGAGGGTTGTTACAAAAGAAGCGCACAACAGAAAAACATTTTGGAAAAATCGAAAGACACGATAATTGTTCGTTTACTTGCATCAAATAATAGATCATTCAATTGCAAACGTACAAAGGGTATCAATTCAATATTTTTTCATGTCGTGTTTATGATTCCGGCAACGGGGAAATATTTTTAATGATGCCACTCAAATTTAAATCGGATTTTTTTTGATTCATTTTATTATTTTTGAAAAATGCGAAAACAAAATTGGCTTTTATTAATATTGATTTCTGTATTCCTTTATCAATGTGGAACGCCTTCTCAAAATAACAACGAGAAAATGGCTGATGCTCCCATAGGACGTGTCCCAAAAGATACTTTTCATTTGTTATGCCAGTTTTGGCAATTGGCAGATGCAGATCATCCTGCCGGAAAAGATGTTTCATTTACGGGAGCGGATAGCATGTTATTTCTGCCCGGTATTGTTTTCATGACAGATTCATCCATGCTTGAAAATCCTTTGGGTGAGATGCAGTATGGAAAATTTAAACTTGATGGAAAAAGCATTCACGTCGTTTTTGATAATGGCAAAAAAGCTGAGTACCAAATCGGGCTTTTAAATAAGGATGAATTAAAACTTAAAAGAACTGAAGATAAACACACGTCTGATTTGGATTATACGCCTACCAATACTTATTGGGCGGATGCCAATAAAAATCCTTTTTCTAGAAAAAATTTTAGCTGGACTGTTAAACCTAATAAGCCTGAAACTAATGAAGAAATAAAAAACAGGGTTAAGGATTGCATGCGATTTTATGCTTATTATCTCCAGGGGTATGTAGATGGAGGCGCTACAAAGATAGATTTCCGCGGCATGCCATGTTGTTTCCATTGGTACCAGGGAGGTATCTCAATACAAAATGAAAACAAGCTTGACCCCAAATGGGCCAATTGTTTTTATTCAAAACAGCAGGCATTTACAGGTAGACAAATGATAGAAGATATTATCTCTAAAAAATATAACTGGGACGAAAAAGAAACTAATTGGATAAAGCAATCAGTGCCGGTATTATTGCAGATGAGGGACAGCTTGTAATAATAACGAAACAGAAAATGGCAATTTTGTTGGTTTACTGAAAGAGTTGAAGAAATGGAAGAAGTCTAATTTTCAGCAATTATTGTCACTGCACGGCTTTCAACTTTGCAATGGTTTCAGCAGGATTCTCTGAACCGAAAACGGCGCTTCCCGTTACCAATATATCGGCGCCGGCATTAATAACTTCAGCAGCGTTTTTCAATGAAATTCCACCATCCACTTCTATCCTGGCAGAAGAACCTGAGTTATTAATTAGCGTTTTTAATTCTTTTATTTTTTGAATGGATTGCGCTATAAATGACTGTC
>JBDTGD010000341.1:0-7331 GCA_039937595.1 Ginsengibacter sp.
TGCGTCAAGCAGTTTATCTAGCTGAAGTAAGTGATTCATTTAATTCACCGGAAAGCTAATGTTTCTTTCCTAAAATAAGTCCCTAAAAGATTTTATCCAATCCCATTCACTTTTACTTCCTTGTTTATTTTTGCAACTAATCCCTGCAAAACCTTTCCGGGGCCACATTCTGTAAATTCAGTTGCGCCATCGGCTATCATTTGTTCCACGGTCTGAGTCCACCTTACCGGGCCCGTTAATTGGGCAATAAGATTCTCTTTTATAGTGGCCGGATCACTTACGGCTTTTGCAACTACGTTTTGATACACCGGGCAAAAAGGTGTGCTGAATTTTGTGGTTGCAATGGCGTCAGACAATTCTTCTTTTGCCGGCTGCATCAATGGGGAATGAAACGCCCCGCCAACCGGAAGGACGAGTGCTCGTTTGGCGCCTGCCTCTTTTAATAAAACGCAGGCTTTTTCAATTCCACTTACCGAACCGGAAATGACGATCTGACCCGGACAATTATAGTTGGCCGGCACTACTACTTCGTTTGTGATGGAAAGGCAAATTTCTTCCACTTTCTTATCATCAAGTCCCAGGATAGCCGCCATCGTTGAAGGGGATATTTCACATGCCTTTTGCATGGCCTTCGCTCTTATCGAAACTAATTTCAACGCGTCTTCAAAGCTCAGGCATCCGTTAGCAACCAGGGCTGAAAATTCACCAAGAGAATGGCCCGCAACCATATCAGGTTTTAAGGTGGCTAATGTTTTAAAAGCAATCACCGAGTGCAAAAAAACAGCGGGTTGTGTTACATTCGTTTCCTTCAATTCTTCGGCAGTTCCAATGAACATGACATCAGATATTTTGAATCCAAGTATACTATTCGCTTGTTCAAAAAGCTGTTTTGCCTGCTCGTTTTCATCATATAAATTTTTCCCCATGCCCGTGAATTGCGATCCTTGTCCCGGGAAAATAAATGCGTGTGCCATAGATTTTATTTTGACTTTTTACTTCTTTTTTTAATTCGCTCGTGTGTTCAATCGGTAGAGACTGACCGAAATCGAAACTTTTCTCCATTCTCTCATCACTTCTCCCTTTTCTCCTATCTTCTTTTTATTAAATCCGCTTTTATCAAACTAATAAATTCATTTCGAGTGGTTTGCTTTTCAAATTCACCACAGAAAGCCGAAGTGGTGGTCACGGAATTCTGTTTTTGTACGCCGCGCATCATCATGCATAAATGTTCTGCCTCTATTACAACCGCTACTCCCAAAGGGTTTAACGTTTCCTGGATGGCATCTAAAATTTGGGTTGTCAGTCTTTCCTGAACCTGCAATCGTCTTGCAAACACATCCACTACCCGCGCAAGCTTACTTAGGCCGGTTATCCACCCGTTTGGGATGTAGGCAATGTGTGCTTTACCAAAAAATGGCACCATATGATGCTCGCACAAACTGTATAATTCAATATTTTTTACTACGATCATTTCGCTGATATCTTCATGAAATTTTGCGGAGTTTAATATTTCGCGAGCATCCAATCCGTATCCCTGCGTGCAATACTGCATCGCTTTTGCCAGTCTTTCAGGTGTTTTTAACAATCCTTCTCTTTCGGGATCTTCGCCTATCAGCCCAATGGCTTCGCGATAGTTTTTCATTAAA
Organism: Ginsengibacter sp.; assembly: GCA_039937595.1. Classification (GTDB taxonomy): domain Bacteria; phylum Bacteroidota; class Bacteroidia; order Chitinophagales; family Chitinophagaceae; genus Ginsengibacter. The sequence continues at coordinate 1,647 of JBDTGD010000341.1, forward strand.
CCTTTCGTCACGTCTTCATCATAGTGTTCTATTCTTTTGTAAGCCATAAAATATAGGTGTTTTAATAGTAAATGAAAAAATTAAAGTGCGGGATATTCTACAAAGTTTCTGGGTGTTTCGTACAGCCGTATTTGAAGTTCAAATTTATCATCTATCTTTTTTTGTAAAATTTCATATATCACAATCGCTATATTTTCGGCGGTTGGGTTCAGATTTAAAAATTCCGGCACATCAAGGTTGAGGTTTTTATGATCCAGTTTTTCGATAATAGTTTCTTTGACTAAATCACTTAAAAATTTCAGGTCCATCACAAAACCCGTTTCAGCGGAAGGCTCCCCGGTAATTTTTACTACCAGCTCATAATTATGACCATGATAGTTAGGATTGTTACATTTTCCGAATACCGCGTAATTCTTTTCTTCATTCCATGCGGGATTGTGTAAGCGATGGGCTGCATTAAAATGCTCCTGGCGGTAAACCGATACTCTTTTGTTCATTTGATAGATATAAATAAATACTTATTACTAATTTCCGAAATATTCTACAAAAATCCGGGGTGTTTCATACAATTTTATGCAATGTAGTTCTACATTTTCCGGAAGGCGGGAAACTAATTGATTCCAGATAGCAACGGAAAGATTTTCAGTAGAACACATTTTATTTTTTAAAAATGCTACGTCAAGGTTTAAATTTTTGTGATCTAATTCCTCCAATACAAACTGCTTTATTAAAATGCTTAACTGCTTCACATCGATGACGAAGCCTGTATCGCCGGAAACTTCCCCTTTTATGGTTACGTGCAATTCATAATTATGTCCATGCCAGTTTTCGTTGGCACATTTTCCAAAAACAGCCTCATTTTTTTCTTTGTCCCATGAAGGATTGTACAATTTGTGAGCTGCATTAAAATGTTCTATGCGTGTTAAAAATACCATTTGATCCTTGAAATTTTTTGCAAAGGTACTTACTGAAATTTAAGCCGTATTCAATTTTATTTTGATGCTATTTAAATTACAGACAATGCATAAAGGAGAATCCGGTCATTATAACGTTTAAAAAAGATACAGAGAAGTGTTTGTACGAAATAAAAGTTAGTAAAAGCACGAATGATAAATTGGTTGATTTATCATAAAAACAGTAAATGCCTTCTTTAAAAAATCAGGCAATTACGCCCTTGCCAAATGTCATAGCAGCGTTATCTTTGTTCCAGAAGTTGATTGATGTTTAACAAACATTAATCTTATCCAAATCCATTGAAAACAAACACCGATTATGATCGGGTTCCTTAATCCGGGAAAAACCATATTAAAATCTAATATCAATCAACTTCTCTTTTTTTTAATCACAGGGATTTCTTAAAAATATTTCTTCCGTTTAAAACTTCTGCACTTATGGTGTAGGAGTTTTTTTATTAGCGGCACATGCCTCTTTAAATTTTTAAACTTCCCTGTTTAATTTAAAGTTTATCCTATATTTACTCATTGTTTTGCTTTTGAGTCTGTTCTGTTCTCTATCCTCCATTGAAAATCTTCTGCTAATTAGGAATTACACATAATAATTTTAAACCGTTCAATTAAAATATATGAACAGGCTTTTTGCAGCATTCATCAAAACATCAACTCATAGCACGAGTGTTCTTTTTCTCTTACTTCTTTTTTCAATAACGTCAGCAAGTGGCCAGCCGGGTACTGAAAAAGGCTTGCCCTTTATTACTAATTATACAGCAAAAATGTATCATGGAAATGTTCAAAACTGGAGTATTGAACAGGATAAAAACGGCATGATGTATTTTGCAAACACTGGTAGTGATGGAAGAAGCATAGCAATGAGCTATGATGGAGTGAAATGGAACCCAATACTTGCTCCGGGAATCGGAACGAACCCAAATACAAGATGCCTCGTAAAAGATAAAGACGGTATCATTTATTACGGCTCGGTAGGCGACTTTGGATTTTTAGAACACGATAGTCTTGGGCAAACAAAAGCGTATTCCTTAATAAAATATGTTCCAAAAGATAAACGTGTTTTTTACGATACGTGGTCTGCTCAAATCACTGATAAAGGAATTTACTTTCAATCAAGGGAAAGGTTATTCAGGCTTACAAAAACGGGAACGGGCAGTAACCAACAATGGAGCTCAAAGACGTGGGAGCCCACTACACACTTCATGTACACCTTCTTTCTTGATGGAATTCTGTATGTTCATGAACAGGGAATTGGTCTTTTAAAAATGGTAAATGACTCACTGACCCTTATTCCCGGGAGTGAATTTCTTGGTAAGGACCGGTTACAGGTAATGTTGCCCTATAATCGAAATCAAGCTCAAAAGATTATCTCCACGCAAAATGAATATCTTCTTGGATCAATGGGCGGCAATCTCTATGTTTTTGATGGTAAAAATTTCAGCCTTTTTAAAACCGAGGCCGACAGCATCCTGAGATCAGCCCTACTGTACAAAGGAACTCTTTTGGATGGAAATTTTGCCCTGGCAACAACCGGCAAAGGATTGATCATTATTAATCCCGCGGGAAAAATACAACAAGTGATCAACAGAAGTAGCGGGTTGCAAAGTGAGTCTATTTATTCGATTTTTCTTGACAATACCGGCGCGCTGTGGTTGGGCCTCGATAATGGCATTTCAAAAGTGGATGTTAATTCACCCTTTACGAAATTTGGACTTGAATCGGGAATTACTTCCAGTGTACTTTCTATGGCCCGGTTGCCGGATGGTTCTTTTTATCTCGGTACAAATAACGGGTTATTACAATATAACCCATCCCATTTAAAATTTGAAATTAACAAGGTCATAGCAAAGAACCAGGTCTTTAGCCTGCTTGTGGATGGTAAAACCTTATTAATTGCGACGGATGGGCTTTATATGATAAAGGATAATAGAACGTTGTTGGTGCAGCCTTCGATAGCAGGCAATTTAAAGCTGACATCTTTATCAATTTCAAAAAGATACCCCAACATTCTTTATGCAGGTACGAGTTTTGGGATTACGCTCTTTGTGCGAGATCCGGAAAAAAACACGGGGTGGGAATATGTTGGTGAAGTACCCAATATCAAGGAAGGTGTTTGGTCATTTGCCGAAAAAAAAGATGGTGAGATGTGGGCGGGAACTCAAACTGGAGCTACATTTCTTGTCACGCTGTCAATTGAAGAAAACGGGCAGCCTGATCTTTCTGAAACACACGTTGAAGTCTTCGGACCGAAACAAGGATTCAAAACGCCTTTTAGCTCTGTATTCACTTTGAATCATACCATTTATTTTGGTGCTGATTCCGCTACTTACACCTTCAATGAAAGCAAAAATCAGTTTGTAAAGGCTACATTTGACGGGTTAACTAATTTTGGCGGCGTTGAAGATAGTACCGGAAAAATGTGGATGGGGGCGGGGGATGCAGATCATTTTGTGGCAGTAATTGCCACTCCAAAACCTGGTGGAAAATATCAATTAGATTCAACATCTCTATTACCGGTCATTGGCGTGGCGGGCATTCCATATCCTGATATCAATGATATTGTATGGTTTACTGCATCGGATGGGATTATTCGATATGATCAGAGAATAAAGGGAAATATTGACCATCCGTATAAAACCGTAATTAGTGATATTACTGCGAAAAAGCAAAGCCTGAACCCCGATGAAATAACGGGTAGTAAACCTTTTGAAATAAAATTCAATCAAAATTCTTTGCGCTTTGAATATGCCGCGCCATTTTATGAGCAGGAAGATAAAGTGCAATACCAGACATGGCTCGAAGGTTTCGAAAAGACATGGAGCGATTTGGGAAAAAATACTTATAAAGAATACACCAATCTTTCTCCGGGTAAATACACTTTTCATGTAAGGGCAAAAAATTTGTATCATCAAATAAGCGAAGAGGCTGTCTATTCATTTACAATTCTTTCTCCATGGTACCGTACCTGGTGGGCTTATTCGTTATATGCGCTTCTTTTTTTATTGGCTGGTTTTTTAATACTAAGATCGCGTACTGCTAAATTGAAAACGCAGCACCGCGAACTGGAAAAAGCCATTAAAGAAAGGACAGCGGAATTAAGCGATAGGGTAAAAGAACTGGCTGTTATCAACAGTGTGCAGGATGGATTGGTAAGAGAGATGAAGGTGCAATCAATTTATGAATTGGTAGGCAACAGGATTTGTGAATTGTTTGATACCCAAACCGTTCTCATAAGAACATTTAATTACGCTACAGGCAATGAAGAATGGCAATACGTTATTGAAAAAGGAGTACGGCTTTATAGTGATCCGCGCCCATTTATATGGGCTAACAAACAGCTTATTGAAAACAAACAGCCCATTTTAATTAATAAAGATTATCTGGGGTTTGCAGCTAAGCATGGAAGCACGGGAGTTACGAAAGGGTTGCCGCCAAAATCTGCTCTTTTTGTTCCAATGATAGTTGGTGACCAGGTGCGAGGTTCCGTAAGCCTTCAAAACGTCGAGAAAGAAAATGCATTCAGCGATACCGATGCGCGATTGCTGGCAACACTTACCAACAGCATGAGCGTAGCCCTGGAAAATGCCCGCCTGTTTGATGAGACCAATTATCTGCTTGCCGATGCCAAACAGAGGGCGTCCGAACTTACCACAGTAAATAATATAAGTAAGGCATTGGCGTCACAACTAAATCCTGGTGAGCTTATCCAGTTTGTTGGCGATCAGTTGCGCGATCTTTTTAATGCCAATATTGTTTATCTCGCTTTATTGGATAAGAAGACGAAGATGATAAATTTCCCTTATAAGTTTGGTGATGAAATGAAGCCGATAAAATTAGGAGATGGATTCTCATCAAAAATTATTTTATCGGGCACACCCATTCTTCTTAATAAAGATGTCAGTTCAAAAACATTAGAGCTTGGCATACACCGTTCTGGTTTACCTGCAGCTTCTTATCTCGGAGTTCCCATACCAGTTGGAGATGAAATCATTGGCGTATTAAGTGTACAAAGTACGGAACAGGAAAACCGCTTTAATGAAAATGATCAACGATTATTAAGTACTATCGCTTCTTCCGTTGGTGTGGCACTTCGAAATGCGCAGCTTTTTGAAGACGTACAACAGGCCAAAATGGAAGCGGAAAATGCGAGCAATGTTGCCAAAAAAGCCAATGAAGCCAAGAGCGCTTTCCTTTCTACGGTGAGCCACGAATTGAGAACGCCACTTACTTCTGTTTTAGGCTTCGCTAAAATTATCAGTAAAAGACTTCACGATAAAATATTTCCTATCGTAGATCAATCAGATCCGAAAATTGAAAAAACGGTGAACCAGATCAACGAAAATTTGCAGGTGGTCATCTCTGAAGGCGAACGATTGACCCACCTGATAAATGATGTACTTGATCTTGCAAAAATAGAAGCGGGTAAAATGGAGTGGAACGAGGAAAATGTTTCCATTCCGGAAGTAGTCGAGAGAGCGATTGCAGCTACTACAGCTTTGTTTGAACAAAGGGGAGTGACGCTAATTAAGAAAATAAATAATGATGTCCCCGAAATCACCGGTGATACTGATAAATTGATCCAGGTAGTGATTAATCTTTTTTCAAACGCTGTAAAATTTACTGAAAAAGGTTCTGTTACCTGCGAGGTGTTTCAAAAAGACAAAGAGGTAATTGTAAGCATAACCGACACCGGCATTGGCATTGCGCCGGAAGATTATGA
>JBDTGD010000342.1:0-6346 GCA_039937595.1 Ginsengibacter sp.
ACACTTGAATCTAATGAGCTTCATCGGCAATGGGTAATAATAGATCTTGGTAAATACAGGAAGATAAATGCCATTGGAATAAAATGGGGAAATCCTTATGCATTATCCTATGCTTTAGATTATGCAAGAGGTAACGATCCAAGTTATTTCGATCCTTATGAACCGGGAATATGGTATCCTTTCACGAAAAATTTTGTTGAGAATTCAAAAGGAGAAAATAAGATAATAAAGATTGCAGATAAACCGGTCAGAGTTCGTTTTATTCGTATTTCTATGACGCAAAGTTCATATACAGCCACAGATGGCGCAAAAGATATAAGAGACAGCTTGGGATTTTCTATTAAGGAAATACGGGCAGGATTGATAGAGGAAAATGGAAAATTTCATGATTGGATGCATCATTCACCGGATCATGATCAAACCGTCATTCGTGTATCCTCAACAGATCCGTGGCATACAGCAAAGGACATGGATCCGAATATCGAACAGGCAGGGATAGATCTTATTTTTAAATCAGGAATTACTGCAGGACAACCGGCGCTGTTCCCGGCAGGACTCTTATATGATACGCCGGAGAACGTGCTGGCAATGCTAAAATATCTTAGATCAAAACATTACCCGGTATACGAACTCGAGATGGGAGAGGAGCCTGAAGGCCAGTTAATTAACCCGGTTGACTATGCTGCTCTTTATTATCAACTGGGAAAAAAGATAAGGCAATTGGAACCAACCATGCGAATGGGCGGCCCTGGTTTTGCATCCCTTTCATTTACACCTGATGATAGTACTACGTTTACGGAATCAAAATGGACAAGTGAATTTCTGAATTATTTGAAAATTCATAATGGCATTGATCTCTTCAACTTTTTTACTTTTGAATGGTACCCGTTTGATGATATTCACGCTCCCTCTGCACCACAATTAGCTGCCGCTCCCCGGATGCTTGCTATCGCTTTAAAAAATATTCAAAATAATATATTGCCGGCTAACACACCTTTGTATGTAACCGAATATGGCTATTCCGCTTATGAAGGAAAATCGGAAGTGGAAATAGAGGGTGCCTTGATGTATGCAGATATTTTGGGTAAGTTTATGGAATTAGGGGGAAGTAAAAGTTTTCTTTACGGATATGAACCAGCGTGGCTTCAGCAAACGAATAATTACGGCTATGGCAATAATATGATTTTTGGTTTAGGCGATAATGGCAAAATAAAATATAAAACTGCTGCCTTTTATGCCATGCAGATGCTAACTCATTTTTGGGCACATCCATCTGATTCTCTCCTGGAAATGTATCCTTCTGAAAGTGATATCTCTAACAGGAAAAAGCAATCCCTGGTATCCTCTTATCCTATTCGCCGACCCGATGGTGAATGGTCTCTAATGCTTATCAATAAAGATCCCCGCAGAGAGTGGAATGTCGATATTGATTTAGAAAATATGGTTTCAAAGGAGAAAATTGCATGGTATCCTTTACACTTAACTCAATACTCAAAAACACAGTATCATTGGAAAAGTGATGGCATGAATGGCTATCCTGATCTAAGCCTGCCGCCGGTAACCATGAAAATAGATGGGCTATCAAATATTGCTTTGCCGCCTTATTCAATTACAATAGTCTATTAAAGGTTTTATTATTATCAGTAAACCAACAATCCCGATACCAATCGGGAAATGATTTCTGTTCCGGAAAAGAATTCAAAGAATTATTATTTTTCAATCCATACAGAAACAGAACCGGCAGGCGCGAAGAAATTTCCCCATCCATCACTATTTATCTCAACTTCTGCTGGGTTTTTCCCCATCATGTCAATGAATTTTTTGCCTGAATATCTTTTTCCAATCTCCATATTTTTATTCCCATTATCTCCGTTGGAAAGCACCACCGCGCATCCGCTGTGTTCATCATCGCCTTCCCTCGTCCATCCGATACAATTCGGGTGATCCAAATAATCGCGTTCCATGCCGTAAGCATGAAGGTTGCGTGCTTTCAGCAGATTTTCGATGCCATCTACCTGGGCCATCCATATTTCATATTCCTTCCCATCGCGGCCCTTGTCTTTGTAGTGAGCGCCATATAGGTCAGGATAGAATACAGCCGGATATCCTTTTTCGCGAAGTAAAATCAATGAGTAGGCTATCGTCTTAAACCAAATTTCTACAGTCGCTTCCAGGGCCTGCAGCGGTTGCGTGTCATGATTGGCGACTATAGTTACCGCTTTATCAGGCATTGCATTTACCAGGGTTTCATTAAAAATCTGGCGCATATCATAACTGTTTCCAAGCTTTGAAGCCTGGTGAAAATTTTGTTGCAACGAAGAATCAAAAAGGCTCATCGCGCCATTGGTAGCCTTGATATAATCTAAAAGAGTGTTTAAAAATCCCGGTGCCCAATATTCTCCTACTGCAAAAATATCTTTCCGTGTTTCGTCTCTTAACTTGGGCAGCCATTCAGCATAAAAAGATGGCGTAATGTGTTTTACAGCGTCAAGTCGCACCGCGTCAAAATGGACCTCGTCCCAATACCATTTGCCCCACCGTTGCAATTCTTCTCTTACATACGGATTTCTAAATTCAACATCATCAAACATCAGGTAATCATAATTGCCTTTCTCATTGCTTGTCATTTCTTCCCAGGAATCGCTATAACCGTTTAATAATCTGAAAATGCCATTTTCACTTAGGTTGTATGCATAATCCACTCCGGTAAAACACATGTAATTCCATTCAAAATCAGAATATTTTTTTTGCCTTCCCGGAAAAGTAAATTTTGTAAAAGCCTCAATTTCAATCGGCGCAGAAATTACCTTATTACGGTTGTTGGGATCTACTTTTACTGCTTGTACTTTTTCAGTTTCATCGCCTCCTGCTTTGTGATTCAAAACGATATCGACCATCGCACGCATACCTGTATCATGCACGGCGTTGATTGCGTCTATGTATTCCTGTTTGGTTCCATACTTGGTACGTACCGACCCCTTTTGGTCAAATTCTCCAAGATCAAAAAGGTCATATGTATCGTACCCTTCACTATATCCACCTCCTGTCCCTTTGCATGCCGGTGGAAACCAAATGGTAGAAAATCCCAACTCTTTAAGTCGCGGCGCTTCTTCTTTTATTTGTTTCCACAGATTTCCATCATTGGACAAATACCAATGAAAATATTGAAGGATAATTCCCTGTTGCATATTTTATTTTTTTTCTCCTGTTCAAAAGACGTACCGAAGAATTTTAGAGGGCAAGAGCGAAAAGGACTTGCTTTTTGATGTAATACCTGGAAATTGTAACCCAAATAATTAGTCAGAATCAAAATTATTATTACCGCCCTTTGTTCAATTCTTTGAGATATCCAAGCCTTAGATTTAAAAAAATAAAAATCGGGGATATTTATTCATTTACTATCAAGGGCATAAGTTCTTAATGAATCACGGATAAATCTTAGTTCGATTAGAATTAATGAGGTGTATAACGTCAAAAAGACTGGGAATTACCCGGTCTTTTTGATGGAACGTCATTTGTTATCCTTTAGAGGCCTTGTATCCAGCGAATTACCTCATCTTTTGTTTTTCCCAGCTTTTGTTGCATCCTGCCTACAAATTCATCATCTTTACCCTCGTCTCTTTTCAGATCATCATCCGTAAGATCAGCATAAGCCTGTTTCATTTTTCCTTTTACTTCGTTCCAGTTTCCCTTCAATTTTAATTGCCAGTCTTCCATAGTAATAAATTTTTAATGGTTAAAAAAAATACGATTCCAGTTGGGTTTGCCTTCAGGCTCTTCTTATCACGCCGAGGATAATGGCTATTATGGCAATCACCAGTAGAATATGGATGATACCGCCGGTATAAAATCCTCCGAGGAAAGAGATGGCCCAAATAATTATAAGAACCACCGCGATTAAATACAATAAGTTTCCCATTGTTTTTTGATTTTATTTGTTTAAGAAATATATTAAAAACGTGCGTATAGTAAACCAGCATTAAGTTCCTTGCCGGTATTGCAAAATCGAATTTTATTTTCAGACTATGAAATTGTTATGCCTTGCGGATAACCCCAAGTATAATAGAAATTACAGCAATGACTAAAAGAATATGTATTAAGCCGCCGGTAACATGATAAACTAAAAAAGAGATTACCCAGATGATTATGAGGATAACTGCGATGATGTATAAAAGACCTCTCATTTTTTTAAGAATTAATTTTTTTAAGAATTTTGACTAAAATATTATTGATATATCATTTATAAAAAACTTTGCCAAAAAATTTTTTTATTAAAAACCCCTATAATCTACTCTGAAATAATAAATTATAAGCAAGTTATGAATAGCCAATGTGTATAATATATGGGGAATTACCTCTACAAAATGAGTATTATTTGATATTTGAAGGTGATTTTTTCAGATAAAATATTTGGATAGTAATTTGTAAAAATGAAAACAACATTTTTACGAAACAGATCAAAAAATTTTCATTAAAACTTTTTCATTAACTTTCTTCATAGCAAAAATCAGAAAGGAAGTTAAAAGGAAATTAAAATGAGCATAAAAAAAATTTTCGGCATTAGTTTTTTATATTTAAAAAAGGTCTTTACTGAATTTTCTGCGGATAATATTTTAAAGTACAGCGCCTCTCTTGCTTATTATACTGTTTTTTCCATTGCTCCTTTGTTAGTGATTGTAACTGCCTTGCTTGGATTTTTTTTTCACAAGGAAGCCATACAAGGGCAAATCTACCAACAGCTTAGTCATCTGGTGGGAAGTGTGGCTGCTTTACAAATACAGGACACCATTAAAAACATTCACCTCGACAATAACAGTTACCTCGCCAGCGTCATCAGCGTCATTATCTTATTCATTGGCGCTACTTCTATCTTTGGTGAAATACAGGATTCATTGAATAAAATATGGGGTTTAAGGATAAAACCAAAAAGAGTTTGGTGGAAATTAATCATTACCCGCTTACTCTCGTTCTCATTAATATTGAGTATTGGAGCTATATTGATTGTTTCATTTATACTAAATGCTTTGCTGAATGCCTTTGGTGATTTAATATCAAACTATCTAAAAAATTACAGTAGCTATTTCATGGGAATCACCGAGGCAGTTCTTTCTTTGTTGGTCACCGGTTTCCTGTTTTCACTTATGTTTAAAATATTACCCGATGCAAAAATAAAGTGGAGAGACGTGCTATTGGGAGGCTTCGTTACGGCTATATTCTTTACTTTAGGTAAAATGGGGATTGGTTATTATATCGGTAAGAGCAAAATGTCTTCCTTATATGGAGCTGCGGGGTCTATAATGATTTTTTTGGTGTGGGTTTATTATAGTTCTATTATACTCTACCTGGGAGCGGAATTTACGAAAGTAAATGCAAAATTATATGGCGAAAATATTGTACCCAACGAATACGCAGAATTTATAGAGACACAAGAAAAAACTGTTTCGCAACCGCAATTGAAAAACAAAGATTTACACTAACTTTACAAACCAAAATGCTTATATCATAATATGAACAAAAGAATACTGATTATTGACGATGATTTTGATATGTGTGCTTTATTAAGCCGGTTTTTGAATAAAAAAGGCTACATCACCGAGGTGGCGCATAACGGTAGCAAAGGGCTGGCAAAATTTAATGAATTTCACTTCGATATAGTGCTTTGCGATTTCAGGCTGGGCGACAAGGATGGCAAAGATGTTTTGTCAAAAATAAAAGAAGCAAGACCTAAAACGATTGTTATCATTATCACCGGATACTCTGACATTAAAGTAGCGGTGGATGTAATTAAAATGGGAGCTTTTGATTATATCACCAAACCGCTGATTCCTGATGAAGTAGTAAACGTTATTGAAAAAGCATTGGCAAATCCTGTAACAGAACAGCAGCAGTCTCCTTCAAAAACTTCTGCACCTGCTGCTATCGCCAAGAAAAAGAAATACGAGCTATCATTAAATAATGAATACCTCGTAGGTCAGGATGGAGAAACCGCAAGAATATACCGCCAGATTGAAATAGTAGCCCCTACCAATTACAGCGTTATTCTTTATGGAGAAAGTGGAACGGGCAAGGAAGTAATTGCCAAAACCATTCATGAAGCGAGCAACAGGAAGGGAAAGCCCTTTGTGGCGATGGATTGTGGCACACTTTCAAAAGAACTTTCCGGAAGCGAGCTTTTCGGCCATGTGAAAGGCGCGTTCACGGGCGCCGTGACCGATAAAGAAGGACATTTTGAGATTGCCAATGGTGGCACTTTATTTTTGGATGAGGTTTCTAATCTTGCAAAAGATGTACAGGCTTCTTTGCTAAGAGTAATACAGGAAAGGAAATACAAGAGAGTAGGCGGCAC
>JBDTGD010000343.1:0-5158 GCA_039937595.1 Ginsengibacter sp.
GACGGCGTGGTCAACGTCGCCGGGATCGACTCGAAGTTCGCGCTCGCCGACGGCGACGAACGCGCCTGGCAGAAGCTCGTCGATCTCAACCTGCGCGCCTACTATCTGGTGATCCGCGCCAGCGCGCCGCTGCTGCGCCGTGGACGCGGCAAGGCCATCGTCAACGTCTCCTCGATCAACTACCGGCTCGGCGTGCCGAAGCGCTCAATCTACTCCGTGACGAAGGCCGGCATCCTCGGCCTCACCACCGGCCTCGCCCGCGAGCTCGGTCGCGAGGGCATCCGGATTAACACCGTCACCCCGGGTTGGATTTTCACCGAGCGGCAGGTGAAGGAATATTTCTCCGGCGCCAAAGCCGCCCAGCACCTCGCTTATCTCGCGGGCGTCCAGTCCCTCTCGTTGAAAATCTCCGCAACCGACGTGGCGAATCACATCTTGTTTTACCTGAGCGACGCGAGCCGGGCCTCCACCGGACACAATTGCGTCGTCGATGGCGGCTGGCTGCTGGAGTGAGATTCGCGCACGGCGATGGGCAGGGCGGAAACCTGGTTAGGAAGCCTGGTCGCACCACATGAAAGATTTTATTTAGTTGCAAACAGTGAAGATATTTTGCAATCACTGATTGAACGGGCTGCTAAGATTGGTTATGAACAGCAAATAGAAGTGGCATTCATTGTTAAAGAAGTTAATGGAAAAAAGATCGGTAAACCGGATGTTGATAAATTCAGAAGCGCTTTGGGCGATTTCACTATCATGGATATACGAAATCCTTCAGAGACAAACGAAAAGAAAATCTTTAAAAATGCGGTTCAAATTCCGTTATTTGAATTAAAAGATCGTATAAATGAAATTCCCACAGATAAACCGATTGTCGTTCATTGTGCAGCCGGCTATAGAAGTGCAGCCGGAGCAAGCATTATTAAAAATTTTTTGAAAAACGACACGGAGGTTTTTGATTTGGGCGAAGCCGTAAAAACATTTTAAAAAAGAAATAGAACACGAAATGGTACTAAGTTTTACTTAAAAAATTATTTTTTTGATATGGATAAAATTGTAAAAGTTGGTTTGATAGGATTTGGCGCAGGTGGCCGCACATTCCATGCTCCTGTATTAACGACTGTAAAAGGGTTGCAACTAAGTAAAATAAGAGCTGCAAAACCAGACCAGGTTTCAATAGCTAAAGAGAAATACCCGGATGCAGAGATTGTGCCCACATCAGAAGAAATTTTCGATGATAAAACTATTGACCTTGTAGTTATTACTACTCCCAACATTTCTCATTACTCATTAGCCATGCAGGCTTTACAGTCCGGCAAGCACGTGGTGGTTGACAAACCCTTTACCATAAGTACAAAGGAAGCGGATGAATTGATAGCATTTGCAAATGAGAAAAAGTTAATCTTATCGGTGTACCAAAGTCGCAGCTTTGATAGTGATTTTTATACTATTCAAAAAGTTATTAAAAACGGGTTACTTGGAGAGGTCGTTGAATTGGAAAGCCGCTATGATCGCTTTAGGAATTACCTGAAACCCAATGCGTGGCGGGAAGAAGACATCCCTGGCGCAGGTATTTTATATGACCTTGGGGCGCATCTTATAGACCAGGCACAAATTTTATTTGGGCTACCCATTGCTGTTACAGCAGATATTCGTGTCCAGCGAAAAGGTGGAAAAGCTACAGATAATTTTGAATTGATTTTGCATTATGCGGGTATAAAAGTGACGCTAAAAGGTGGCATGTTGGTGAGAGAACCTTTGCCAAGGTTTATCCTTTTAGGCACTAACGGTTCTTTTGTAAAATACGGCCTTGATGTGCAGGAAGAAGCGCTCAAGGCAGGCTTTACTCAGGAAACAAAAGAAGGGTGGGGTATAGAACCCAAAAGTATTTGGGGAACTATCAATACAGAAATGAACGGCCAGCATTTCATTGGGAAAATAGAGAGTGAACAAGGAAATTATTCCAATTTTTATTTGAACATTTATAGGGTAATTTTGGGGAAAGAACAACTTATCGTTACTCCAATGCAGGCAAGGAATAATATCCGAATCATAGAACTCGCCATCCAAAGCCAACAGGAAAGGCGCACTGTTGATTTTACTTTATCTTAAATAAGAATAGAATAGAGCGTCCCCAAAGATTTTCCTTTATTAAACTCATTGAAAAGAAAAACTCTTTTTATATTCAATCTGCATAAGTGCCAATCTCGATCATTATATTTTCAAAATTAAAATAGAAACCAAAGCTATCTCTTATCTTTCTCGGTTCATGGTCGTCCACCATGCCGGCAGTTTTTAATTGGCGATATAGTTGGTTTACCTCTTCTGCATTCTGTTGCAAAAATCCAATGTGAAAGGATTCGGGATAAGTTGCTTGGCCATTCTTTGCTTTCGTAATAACTAAAGTAAAATCGTCTTCATTGATAAGAATAGCAATAATGTTATCACCTTTTATTTCAACGCATTTGAATTTGAAATAAGTTTCAAAAAAATGGATGGCTTCCGCTACATTGTTTACTACCAGGTTACTGTGATTTAATTTCAATATTAAAAGAATTCACGTAAACTAATAATTATTTTTCTTCAGAAAGCTGATCACCTCTTTTGAAAACTCAGGTGTTGCTGACGCATGATTATGATCGCCGGGACAGGCGCCCAAAGCGCTGTTGGGTAAAAGCTTTGCCAACTCTTTGGCAGAGCCATTATCAGCATCTTCACTTCCACTGATTACCAAAACAGGTTGTGTTATGTTACTCAATGCTTCTTTACTGGTGGATGGCTGTGACCTTTGCAGATAAGCCAGCGCACGTTCGTCAAGCCCTTGCTGCTGTACATAATTTACCATGCTTTTTAGTTCAGGGATGGAATAGCCCGTCAATGCTCTGTAAAATTGAATCCGTCTTGGCCAAAGCGGGTTGGTAAAATCGGTACCCATACCACCTAATACGGCTGTTTGTATCCTTTTGTCAAACACCAATAATCTCGCCGTGATGATGGAGCCGCGCGAATATCCCACCACACTATATTGGTCTGTGTTAAGGAATTTCATCAGTAGCATGATGTCTTTGGCTTCTGCATCATTGTCATAAGCAGTTGAATCATGTGGCTTATCTGACTTCCCGTTTCCCCGCATGTCCAGCGTTATTACTTTGTATCCATCATTAAGCAAATCAGTATATAGCGTTGTTCTTTTCCATGAATCTCCATTCACAATAAAACCATGCACCAACAAAACAGGCTTGCCTTCTCCACGTACTTCATAATATATTTTGGTTCCATCAAAGGAAGAAAAATAGCCTGAATCGATCGGGAACTTTGCATCCAAAGAATTGTCTTGTGCTTTGGAATATTTCAAAGCAAAGACACCTAATAGTAAAAAAAACCATTTCATTGTTGATGATTTGTGTGAATGAAGTTATCCAAAATATTACTCTGCGGCAGCGACTAAGAAATACTGGTTTTTGTTAGTTTACTGTTGCCAATCTAAAATTCCCCTCAAAAAAACAATCAATGCGGCAATTTCGGTTTCAAATAACTGTACACCCAGGTTCCCGCGAGAGCGCTAAGCAACGTAACAACTGCGATGCTCAATCCGCTTCCGATTTGTACATAGATCGGGCCGGGGCAGGCGCCTGTCAATCCCCAGCCTACACCGAATAACAGTGACCCATACACGTATCCCCAGTTGAATTCTTTTTTTTCAATCTTCACGGGTTCTCCATCTATTGTTTTTATGTTGAATTTTTTAATAATAAAAATTCCCAATGCGGAAGAAGCGATGCCGGTCATAAAAATGCCAAATAACTGGAAGCCCTGGAAGCGAAACATTTCCTGCATGCGAAACCATGATACCGCGTCTGATTTCATTAGCGCTATTCCAAACAAGATTCCTATCAGCAGGAACAGAAAATTTTTCTTTTTCATTATGTCTATTTAAGAAGTAAGGGTAAAATAAAATTGGCAGTGAGAATACCGCCCAAGAAAAACAAAACGGTTGCTAACAGCGATGGCCATTGCATCATAGAGATGCCGGCTATGCCGTGCCCGCTCGTACAGCCGCCGGAATACCGCGTACCAAAGCCTACTAAAAATCCGCCGCCCACTGTTATTATTAAATGTTTCCAGGTAAGCAAATGCGACCAACTATATACCTCTACGGGTAAAATTCCATTTTGTTTCGAAACGCCTAATGCCTGCAAATTTTGCCAGGTAGCATCCGACAGAGGCATGGCATGTACCGGTTTCAATAACACCCCGGCTATAAAACCACCGACCAGCAGGCCAATAACGAAATAAATATTCCACATATAATCTTTCCAGTTGTACTTCAAAAAAGGAATTTTTGCAGGGAGACACATGGCACAAATATGCCGTAGCGAACTTGAGATTCCCAACGTTTTATTGCCTACCAGTAAAAGAAGTGGAACGGTAAGCCCAATCACAGGACCGGCTACATACCAGGGCCAGGGCTGACGGATAAAATCAATCATATTAAATAGTTTATTTTTTTAAGGCACCAAAAGTATTTAAAAAAGATGAATGAAAAGGTGTAGTTATATGAAAAGAGATAAACAACAATGCTAGAAAAATGCCTGACCGCTCTTAGTTTGACTCGTTTACTAATGATAAAATAAGATTCATTTTTTGATTAGGTCAAGGATTAATTTGATTAGAAGAATGGCAATAGGAGTTCTAATGTTTGAATAATATGGATTGTTGTAACTTCATTTTGCTGATAATAAAATATGACAATATGAAAAGACTGTCCTTTACTCCCGCAGTGGGATTATTATGCATGATAGCTGCCTCATGCGGCAACAATGAAAATAAAAATCAGGCAAGCCAAACACCTTCTTCGAATCCTTTACTGACAGTAAGTACGTTGCCGTTCCAAACGATTCCTTTTGATAAAATTAAAGACGCGGACTTTCAGCCGGCAATGGAACAAGGCATGAAACAAAAACTGGCAGAAATTCAAAGAATAGCCGATAATTCTGAACCACCGACATTTGATAATACATTTGTATTGTTGGAAAAAAGTGGGCAATTATTGAGAAGAGCAACCTATGCTTTTCATGTGCTTACCGGTGCCAATACCAATCCTGAATTACAAAAAGTGCAGCAGGAAGAGGCGCCTAAATTATCTGCTAATGAAGACGCG
>JBDTGD010000344.1:0-3759 GCA_039937595.1 Ginsengibacter sp.
TCGGGGTTTGGAAGATTTTTTTTAGCACTACATGATGAAAAAAATACGACAACAGTGAACAAGCAAATAACCATGAATTCAACTTTTCTCATAACAAATTCTTTTAGAGTTTAATAGTTCTATTTATAATTTAAGATTGAGTATCATAGTAAAGAGCTGCAGCGCCCAGCACTCCACAGTTCTCAAGCCCCGACACTTCCAAATGAAACTGATTCAGCGTGCTGGTATAAAGATAAGTACGAATTCGTTCCCACATTTTTTCCTGGAAAAGCGGGTAAGCCTTACTGATTGAACCGCCAAGAACAATAAGTTCGGGACAATAAGCATAAAGAATCATCCTGATGGCATTCCCCAAATGGGTTCCCAGTTCTTCGAATATCATAATTGAAAGAGGATCACCATCCTGTGCCTTTTTGAATACTACTTCGCCATTAGTATGATAACAATTTTCAAAAAACTGCCCGCTCGCGTAATATTCAAAATACTGATCAAGATATTCTACACATCCAAACTCGCCTGCACCGCAGTTTACACCGGCATACAATTTATCATTGATGATAATTCCAGCACCTAAACCGGTTCCAATGGTAAGTCCAATCATGGAACGAAAATTTTTTCCTTTGCCAAAATATTTTTCGCCGAGGGCAAAACAGTTAGCGTCATTATTTATTAAAACGGAACGATTATAACGTGCTTCCATTAATTTTTTTAATGGAACTTCTTTCCATGAAGGAATATTCTGAACATCATAAACAATTCCCTTTTCGATATCCACCACACTTGGTACACCAATGCCGATTGCCTTTACTTGTTCGTTCATCAGAGGATCCACCAGGTTATAAATCACCTGTAAAACTTCTTCTACTGTCCCTGAAGACGGAATTCTATTTTGAACAATGTCTTTCAGATTTCCCCCGAAGACTACTCCGGCGCGAACATGCGTTCCTCCAAGATCGATTCCTATTATATTATCGTTGGTCATCTAGCTCTTAATTTATAGATTATTGTATTGTTATATTGATGTAGTGTTGTATTGCTATATTGTCCTCCATTCGCCATTTTCAATTTTCAATTTTCAATTCTCCATTCACCATTTTTCATTTTTCATTCCCCCTTTTCCTTTCTCGAATCCTGGATGGTTTTATTTTTAATAATCGGTTTAGCCCAAAAACCAACACTCAAAATATATCCGAGGGTTATATATAAAAATAGCATCCCGGTGCGCAATCCCCAATGATCTCCGATGGCTCCGATAATCAATGGAATTACCGCGCCTCCAATAATGCCGGTCAGCAAGATTCCTGAAAATGCACCATGATGCTCTTCCAATGAATTTAATGCAAGTGAAAATATAATTGGATACATAACAGAAGCAAAAAATCCAACTATCGGAAAAGCGTATAAAGCCACACGGTCATTGCCTGTAAACAAGCCAATGCTTAAAGTAATAATGGCTAATACCGTAAAAACAATCAGCACTTTTCCACTGTCCATTATTTTTAATAAAAATAATCCCAACACACCGCCTGCTGTCATCAATCCCCAAAAATAGGCTACAGCACTGGCTCCTGTAGTTTGAGGATCATAGTGATGATATTCAAATAGAAATTGTGATATCCAATTTGCAGTGCCTTGTTCTGTGCCCACATAACAAAAAATTCCAATGAAAAATAAAATAACTATCGGTTTTTTTAAAAGATCTGTATGAACTTTTAACGCTCCTGCCTTCTCATCTTTAGTTAAGATTACTTTCGGAAAACGTGATACAAAAATAACTATGAACATTATTAAACTTACAACTGCGAATACCCAATACAATGAGACCCAGGGAAGATTTTGGGGGACAATAGACGAAAAAATCCTTTGAACCGCATCAGTATTAACCTTGTTGGCAAGATTGACCACAAGGTAAGAATACACAAGAGGGCTAATAAAAGAGGCCGCCCCAAAGATTAATTGAGCCAATACAGAATTAAAAGCATAATTCTCCTCGCCGCCGGAGGTACGAAGCAAAGGATTGATAACAACCTGCAGCATTGCCATTCCACAACCAATCAAAAATAAAGAGACGATGTAACTGGAATAATTGGGAAATAACACAAGCACTAAAGAGCCTACAAAAGAAACGACAAACGCCGCAACCATTATTTTCTTTTCTTTATATTTTTCATTGAGCATTCCTGCAGGAATCGACATCACGCCGTAAGCAATAAAGAAAGCAAAAGGCAAAATACCCACCTCCGTTAAGCTGAGATGAAAACCGGTTTTGATATCCGGAATCAAAGCCCCGATAATATTGGTCAAAAAAGAGATCACAAAAAATGTGAGCATAATCAGAAAGACGATGTAATAATTTCTCTTGGTAGTAGTTGTAGTCATGATTTATTTTGGAAGATGAAAAATAAAAACGGTTGATGATTTATTAAAAGTAATCTGTTTGATTTTAAAAGGAATTTATAGCAAAGCAACAAATAATTCGGATTTTCATTTTCGGCTATCCGTTACCGCCATACCAACTAAGGAATGAACTACGAACTAAAAACTAAAAAACTATTTCTCCATCCAAACTGGTTTTGTTCTTGATTCATGATCTGCCCCAATAATATCTTTATACAATTCTGGTTTTCTGGCGTTCTTATATCGATACCCGCCAGAAAGTTTTAATTTATCTTCCGTTATTATTGCTGTCGCAATTTCGTCATCGAAACTTTT
Source organism: Ginsengibacter sp. (assembly GCA_039937595.1). Classification (GTDB taxonomy): domain Bacteria; phylum Bacteroidota; class Bacteroidia; order Chitinophagales; family Chitinophagaceae; genus Ginsengibacter. The sequence goes on from JBDTGD010000344.1 coordinate 2,713, forward strand.
TATTTCCGCCAACACATCTCCATACGGATCGAGGATCATTGAACTTCCATTCTTTAGTTGATCGCCATCATACCCAATCGGATTGGTAAAAACATAATAAACACCATTATCATAAGCTCTTGCCGGAAGCCAGCGCATCAGCCATTGACGGCCTTTTGGTCCATCAAATTCCATCCTTAAAGGAACAGGATCCAGATCTCTTTTTTGCCACAAAGCATCATCAACAAAGCCTCTTCCCGGCATGGAAGATGGTGTACACATCGTAACATGAGGCGCAAAAATAATCTCAGCACCAAGCAATGAAGTGGCTCTCACGTTTTCCACCACATTATTATCGTAGCAAATTAATATCCCACATTTCCAGCCCTTGATATCAAAAATAACATACTCATTTCCCGGAGAAAAATATTTGCTGATAAACGGATGTATCTTACTATATTTTGCAATCAATCCCGATTTATCTACACAGATATAAGTATTAAAAAGCTCACTATTTTTAATTTCAACCAAACCCGCTAAAATAGTAATGTCATACTTCTTCGCAATCTGAACCAGTTTTTGAGTACTCTCTCCATCCGGAATTTTTTCGGCCAAGTTCACAACCTCATCTCTTTTCAAATCTTTAAAAAAAGTGTAAGCAGTAATTGACATCTCATGAAAACTGATCACCTCTGCACCCGCACTTTTTGCTTTAGCAGTTAATTTTTCAATCACAGAAAGATTGTAATCTTTATCACCATCTTTTGGCTCAAATTGCGCGACTGAAATTTTTAATGTTCTCATTTTATCGTGAATAGTGAATCATCAATGGTGAATCTAAACTTTCTAAACTCTGATAAGTTTTACCGACCGCGTGCAATTCTCAATTTTCAGCTTTCAATTTTCAATTAAATTATTCCACATTCCATCCCCCGACAAGCACTTTTGCTTTTTGGCCATCAAGGTCAGCATTATGACACCATACTGAAACAGTTCTTTCTTCACCAGGTAACAGCGTGAAATAATTTTCTTTCCAAAACACAGGAACAACAGATTCGTTACTCTTTT
>JBDTGD010000345.1:0-2075 GCA_039937595.1 Ginsengibacter sp.
CACATCGTACATTTGTTTCAAATGACATCTTCTTATTTTTCCTACAGCAGACCTAAAGTGCTCCAGGCATTGCGTTTTCATTTTTTTAGCAGAAATGAAATAAAAATCATGATAGTCGTAGTTAATATTTTTGCCATTGTCTCCGCCGTACTTTATTATGAGGGGAAGGTTTCTCCGTTGTCATTTTTACTTAGTTCTACACTTTGGTTTGCCCTGATGATCGCTTTCTGGTGGGTATTACCTTTTATTATTTACCGAAAGGCAACTACATTTAAAGATCATTTTAAAGTAAGTTTCCAAGAACAGCACTTATTCCTTGAAAATGAAAGAGGAAGTCGTAGCTGGCCATGGAAAGACTTTAAAAAAGTAGTAGAAAGCGCCAATTTTTTTCATTTGTATTTCAATAGCCAGGCTTTTTTTTTGATTCCTAAAGATGCTTTTGGAAAAGAAAGAATCAATGACGCAAGAAGTTTTCTGAAAGAAAAAGTCACTAATCGGGTAGAAACGGCTTAGATCAAAACTCTTCTCATCCTCAGCCGTCCAGATATTCGTTTGAATTGAAAAATTAGAAATCGCCGTTAAAAGCCTGCCTCGCCGGCAGTCAGGTTTGTTTACTGGCGGTGGCTTTTATCAATTATATGCGTGCATCCAGAACCGTTTCATAGTGTTCTACTACCGGAAAAGGATCATAATAATGATGCAACAATTCTTTCCATTGATTGTAAATTTTTGATTGGCGGAATCCAATAAGATGATCTTCGATTTTTTCCCATTCTACCAGCAAGATGTATTTATTATTCTGTTCGAGATTCTTTTGAAGCGTGAGACTTTTAAAACCTTTTATCGAGCTTATGTATTGCTTTGCAGTTCTGAAATCCTCTTCAAACTTTTTTTGTCTTCCTGCACTCACGTATAGGGTAGCTATTTCTAATATCATGCAATAGGTAGTTTTACGGTTACGAATCATGCAATGATAAATAAAATTATTGTAATATTTTTCTTAAAAAGCCTTAATTCTTAATGACGGGTGTGAATTCAGATTAAGCAATGGTGCCGACTGAATCTCTTTATCTTTGAAATTATTTTTTAGGGAGCGGTATTATTTTCCTTTCTGATTGCATGGCTGCTTATGACAAATTTGTACAGCCAAAGCCTGGTAAAGGTTTGGCTACAATGGCATCATACATGCTTGCTAATATCTGATTGTTTTGCGAAATATTGAAAGAAAAACTCCTTTAGTGATTATTTCTTTGTTTCAAAAAGATTATCTATGAATTGCTGATTGTAAAGTTCAACAGGATCGCCCTGTATATTATGATATATGGCGCTGATGAAGATGGTTTTCACGGCACTGATTACAGTCAATAATAAAAGTATTCCTATTACTGCTACTGCTACCCCCGCAATTACATTAATGGAAGCCAATACAAATCCGACGGTTGCTATGCCTAGTATTGCGACGACCTCGATAAGAAAAAAGCTAAATCCCGCGCCGATTCGTTCGCCCCATTTTTCTTTCATCAAATTAGCTGACTTCTTAAATGCGCCAACTGGTCCCAGATTTTCATAAGCGATAACCGGAACTACAAAAAATGTAGCGACACTCCATACGACCCCTATAATACCTGTGATTATTTTTCCTAAAGCGCCTACATTTTCCTGTATTATTTTTAAGATAGCACCAACAGTTCCGGCAAAAACAGCCCAGGCAAAAATGCTGCCTATCCTGCTCTTGCTGAAATCTATCCCTTTTCTAATCGTTACCTCTTCTCCTTTGAAATATAGAGATGTACAATGTATAAGAGCCATGTTAAAAAATACGATAACAAAATAATTGATGATGTAAAAAACAAATAAAAATATATAACTCTGTACGGTTCCGGGATCGGGGATGTTGTCAACATTCCATCCTGCAAAACCTAACGCTACAGTGAAAAAAGACGCGAAGATGAGGATTATGGAAATACCCGAAAGAATAGGGAAAATAATTAGTTGCTTGTTTTCTCTTAAAACTTTAAAACTGTTTTTAGCAATTGTCCATCCGTTGGATAAACGTGTACTGAAGCTCATAAGTA
>JBDTGD010000346.1:0-6695 GCA_039937595.1 Ginsengibacter sp.
CATTATCTTTTGATAAAACCGCAGAATTACGATCAGCAAAAGAAGTATCCATTAGTTGTGTGCCTGCCTTATGGAGGTTACGAGGCCTCAGCGGCCGAGTCACTATCAACTGGCATCTACAGTGATAGATACGCTGCATTTATTTTTGTACCCTATTGCCCGGAAGGCTTGGGCTGGGGAGGTATTTTTGGTACTCCTTCCCTGGAATCGTTGGTATATGAAACCATTAGTGCGCTGGATGAGCCGGGAATAGATATAAAAAGACGCTACGTAACAGGTGTATCGCGAGGGGGATATGGAACCTGGGAATTTATTTGTACCCGTCCTGATTTGTTTGCCGCAGCCATCCCGATATGTGGAAGGGGCGACCCTAAACTTGCATCAAAAATTGTTAATATGCCTATATGGGCTTTCCATGGTGCAAGAGACAAGAATGTGCCGGTCAGCGGCTCACGAGATATGATTTCAGCGATAAAAAAAGCCGGTGGACACCCGAAATATACGGAATACCCTGGTGCAGGGCACAATATTTGGAACGCGGTTATTGAAACACCGGGTTTATGGGACTGGCTTTTTGCTCAGAAAAAAGATTAGCAAATTTTACGGTTTAGCACGGGTAATGTTGTTAAGACGCCATAAAGAAAAAAGCCTGCTATTTTCCTACCGGGCTTCCGGTAATAGTCTGTTAAGCTTTGGTTTTTTAAATGCGGCCGCAATATTCTTAAGATAAAAATTATCATTTATAATCTCATCAAACAAAAAAAATTGCTGAGGCAAACTTTCTCTTAAAATATCAATTGCAGATTGAATAAACCTGGCTACTTCTTCATCGGAATCAAACAAACAAGAATCAAATTCCCGGAATTTGCCTGTCTACCGACAGTTAGATTTGTTTACCAGGATGATCAATTTTGATCAATGTGCGGCGCAAGCATGGCTAACGCTCATGGCTATACGACAAACTTGCGCCAGTAGGTTACTTAAGATGAAGATAAGAACAAATACTCAATAGGTAATGTCAAGCTGGAACTAATGCTGATATTGATTTGTAGTCGAAGTTTATTCCGTGAGCCAGCCTATTGCCAAACCTATTGTTGTGCGTTCGGTTTTATATCTTAATATAGTTTGTCATTTTTTATTTAGGTGGTGCTTCCTGTACAATTTCACGCAATGTCAACCAACCGGTCGGACTACTTTTGTCTTGAATATAAATTACCATAGAACGTCCTCTCCCTATGGAAGGTTCTCCTCCGTTTTTAGGCGTTGTCTTGATTGAAAAAATCACAGTCTGTATTGCGATTTTTCCAATAAATTCTGTATTCTCAACAGTGTTTTCTATAAATTCTACTTTTGCATTCTGAAACCATTCCCTTGCCCCTTTTTCTACAGCATCCCTACCAACTATTACATTGTTTCCCCCAAAATATTTTATAACATTGGGACTATGCAATTGTCCCACTAAAGCCGCATCACCTTTTTCAAAAGCACTTCTAATAGCAGCAGTCGCTTTGTCTAAAGATTGCCTTAGCGCTACTGAATCAGTCAAATCTTGTGAATAAATATTGGTTGAGAAAAATACTATAACCAATATTTCAAAGATTGTTTTCATACAATAAGTTTTTAATAATGCTAAAATAATTTATTAAAGTACAATTTGAAAGTTTTGATGTTTTGTCAAACTGACCGCCAACTCTTGTGCTTTATTTTATTAGTTGCAATCTATCAAAAAAATTGAATTAATAATCAGTCAATTAGTGAGATACATTTTCAGCCTGCCTGTCGGTAGCTATCCCTCAGTTGGCACAAGCTTAGTAGCAAAGATATTTGTGCACTAGTCATGCTTGTGCCCAAGTGTATAAAATCTTCATTTATGAAACCTGTATCAGTAAACAAACAATTTCCTCTAATTCTTATTCTCCCTTGCAGGTACGGCTTGAAACTATCTCTAACCCCTAAAGAATTTTGTAAAATCAAAATAACTTGCGATAGAAATGAAAATAAAGTAAATCAAACTGTTTTCCTGGAATGCCGTGAGAAAATGATGTATGTCCGGAGCATAGTTGCACATCAACACGGGCAACCCATATGGAACATATATGAGGCTATGCCAATGGGAAATGTACATACCCAGGGTCAAAACAACACCGCCTAAACCAATCCCAATGGTTGAAAATAGATTCTTTAGCCGGAAACTTAGCCAAAAGTGAATGGCAAGTATTGCCAGTAATGTAATAAATGACCTGCTGATATAAGCAACAATGTTTGTGGTTACATTTCCATACTTGTAAGACGGAGAATGATTCAAAAAACCAAATTCGGGTTTCCATATTCCTAACAAGTAGCCACCAAGTAAATAAAACACAAGTATCAGGCAATAGAGCAGCAGCACAAGAGTTACCAGCACCATATATTTTCCGATAAAGATCTTTGTTTTAGAAACGGGCAATACAAAAACATGTTTCCAGGTATTCGATTTGTGCTCAATATTAAAAACCAGGGCCACTATCAAAACAATCAATAAAGGCAGGAAGGTAAAATGCACGCCATTAAATAATTTTCTTGAATATTCATTCCAGGGATTGGGATTGTCTATAACCAGGTAACGGATGTAGTCATCCCAGTGATATGCGATGTTTGTAACAAAAAAGACCGGAATAAACAATGCACCCAATATAACCAGCCAGAAAGCAAAAGAGTTTTTTGTTTTGATTAGTTCTGTGCGGTAGACAACGAAAAGTTCTTTCATTTTATAAGATTGTATATGATGAATTAATACAGGAATTTATTTAACAGAACGTTTAGCTAACGGTATAGTTAGCTGTCATACTTAAAAAGAGTTGCTCAAGATTTTTACTGTCGATGACTGCCTCGTATATTTTTATATTACCGGCCATTAACAGATGCATGATTTGATTAACTTCTTCTTTAGAATGAATAATGATGCCCAGGCTACCTTCGTCATCAACAACGTTATAATATGTGTTAAGAAGATCAACCGCGGCAATGACATTATCAACGTTTATATGAACTTTCAATTCCTTTTTTTGAAGATTATATAGGTTGTCTATCGTTCCCTGGAAAAGCATTTCACCCATATTTATAATACCAACATGCGTAACAATTTTTTCCACTTCAGAAATTAAATGGCTCGACAAAAAGATGGTGGTATTGTATTTTTTATTAATCGCTTTAAGCAGTTCCCGCGTTTCCATCATGCCGCCCGGATCAAGGCCGTTTACCGGCTCATCGAGAATTAATAATTCGGGTTCTGCCAGCAATGCAAGCGCAATGCCTAATCTTTGTTTCATGCCTAAAGAATATGCCTTTACCTTCTTGTGGGCCGCTTCTGAAAGCCTCACGGTTTGCAAGACGTCATCAATCCTTTCTTTTGGAAGCCTTCTTAATTGTCTTGTGATTTCCAAATTATCATAGCCAGTCAGGTGCTCATATAATGACGGCTGCTCTATCAGTGCGCCGATTTTTGATAAACATTCTATCCTGTTTTGCAAAAGGTTTTTGCCAAAAAGAAATATCGAATTATTTCGGTCTCTCAATAAGCCAAGCAGCAAACGTATTGTCGTCGTTTTACCTGCACCATTAGGTCCTAAAAAACCGTATATCGATCCCCGTTCTACTTTTAAGTTGATGTTTTTTAGAATAATATTCTTATTACTAAATCCGAATTCAAGGTCGTTGGTTTCAATAACAAATCGATTTTCGTGGTACATAATTATTTTGTTTGCTTATTTAAAAATCTTCACAAATGTTCTTTAGGTTTTCAGCCGAACAAAACTTTTATGATGTATTACCTGCAAGGACTGACAGAAGGGATTATATCCCTGTCGAAACATTGATCATCCCATTTAAGCAATTGGACATTCATATTGAAGAATTCATCAAATTTGTATTGCAACAAAAAAAGCGATAGTTACATTTAGGTATGAAACATTTTCAACGAATATTAAGAAAGCTATTCGAAAGCAGGATGACCATCCATGTCGTATTCATCATTTTCTGTCTTACGATGTTTTGCCTGCCATCCATAATAAATGCTTTGCCTGCCACTAAATTGTCTAAAATTTTTCTTTATGGCATATTTCTTTTGCTTTGCCTCTATACAGGAAGATGGTGCTGCAGAAGCTGGCTTAAGTCAAGCGAGTTTCAGAAATTCTTAGTGTGGTCAGGCGTTGCCATTGTCCTCCTTTGCGCAACAGGCATATTTGGTTCACGGCTGCTTACAAATAATAGCCTTACCGCTATTATAGTTACGGTCGTATTTGTTGTTGTCTTATTCTTTTCACTGGGCGTATTTTTTTCGATTACACGAACTACCCTACTCAGACAATTGCAGGAAGCACGAATTATACAGGAACAAAAGGAGAGTGAATTACAGTTACTAAAATCTCAGCTAAGCCCACATTTTTTATTTAATGTGCTAAATAATTTATACGGACTTTCTTTAAAACAGGGCGATAAGGTATCGCCGATGCTGCTAAAATTGTCTGGCCTTCTCCGATACAGTTTGTATGATACGAATAAAACATTTGTACCTCTACAGGGTGAGCTAAACTGTATTGAAAACTATATAGAATTAGAAAAGATGCGTATCGGTGAAAGGTTGTTGCTTGATGTAAATATTTCAAAACAAAATATTGATGAAGTTCTAATTCCCCCGATGCTGTTCATGACTTTTATTGAAAATGCATTTAAGCATTCAAAGGATACATCCCGTAAAAATGTTGTTATCAATATCCATTTTCAACTGGTTGACGATATAATTGAGTTAGCAGTAAAAAATAATCTGCCGGATGAAGTAAACACACTTGCAAACGCTGACCATTCCGGCATTGGCCTTTATGTCACTAAAAAGCGGCTTGACTTATTATACGGAGAAAAATATTCTTTGCAGACTTTCAGTGAAGATGGATTTTATAAAATTTGCCTTAAAATAAAAACAAAATGACACAAGTGAATTGCCTTATCGTAGATGATGAGCCTATTGCATGCGATATTATCGGACATTACTGCAGTCATCTTCCGTTTCTAAATGTTGTTGCCGTTTGCTGCAATGCTTTTGAAGCAAGGGACGTATTGAACGATAATCAAATTGATATTATCTTCCTTGATATTCACATGCCGGTTTTAGACGGGTTAAGCTTTTTAAAAACTTTGAGACGGCTGCCGCAAATTATTTTTACTACTGCGTACAAAGAATACGCAGTGGATGCCTTTGACTTAACTGCCTGCGATTATTTACTGAAACCATTTTCCCTGGAACGATTCATAGTAGCGGTAGATAAAGCCATTGATAAATTAAATGCTACTAATAATATGCCGCATGATGAAACCTCACCCGATCATTTTTTTATCAAAGCTGAAGGCAAAATTTATAAAATAAGTTATGAAGAGTTGTTGTACGCTGAGGCAAAGGGTAATTATACAAAAGTTGTTACAATAAATAAAATTATTCTTCCGGCAATTTCATTTAGCAGCTTCGAAAAGTTATTGGCATCTAATGCCTTCGTGAGAGTTCATCGTTCATTCATAATTAATAAGTCTAAAGTAGAAAGTATAGAGGGAAATTCTATTCTTATCAATAAAGTTATTATTCCAATCGGTAGCAGTTATAAAGAGAATTTTTTGAAATGTTTGGGATTATAAAAAACCGAAAGCCATGAGGATTTTAAGGAGTAGCATACAACACTCAGTATTGCTGTTCTGCCCCCGGTGGGTGTTACTCTTTCAAAATTAAAACATGTTTCGACAAGTTCAACATGATAGAAAACCCCTGGTCTCCCCCAACCGGATTATGAAGCCAGAGTCAATTCCCTGAACTGCAAGCCTTCAACTAAAAAACTTTGAATCATAAGGCTAATCTATGAAAATAAAGACAAAGAAGCAAATCTTGTTAATGTTGGGACGCTCATACCGGGGATGCGAATCCATTGATGTCGTTTGTCAGAGACAAGACGACGGCATTAATTTTTTTAATGGAACACCTACATTAGCTGAAATGTCGTCAAACCGCTGTTTCAGGCAGCCAAACTCGTGTTAGTATGTTATCTGATAATTACATTAATTTTTGCGTATTTTCATTAATGGCTTTAATTAATTTAATGACTACTTTTTCGTTTATTAAGGCATAAAAAAATATTCATGGTCTCTTTTTCTCAAATCCCAAGCCTTGATGCGGATGTACTTATAGCCGGCGGCGGCCCTGCCGGTGCCAGTGCTGCTACTTATCTTTCACGTGCAGGGATGCGGATATTGCTTATGGATTTTCAACAATTTCCACGCGATAAGGTTTGCGGGGATTTTGTTGGGCCTATTGCTCTTGAGGAGCTTAATAAACTTAATATCAGTCGTTTTTTTAACGAAGAATATCAATCGGCCAACCTGGTAACAAATGCGGCTCTTTTTTTAGATGGTCGCGAACTGGCAAACCATCACATTTCAAGAGTATCTGCGCTACCTTCTTTTGGGCGGGTCATTCCCCGGCTGAAGCTTGATTGGTGGATACGCGAAACTGCCCGCCTGAGCGGAACACAAATATTTGAACCATGCCGCGTAAAAGATTTTGAGGTCTTCAAAACGCACGTTGAAGTAGTTTGTAAATATAAAAATGAAGAAAAACGCTTTAAGGTCCGGGCACTGATTGGTGCAGACGGAAGTAGCTCTACGGTGGCACGTTTACT
>JBDTGD010000347.1:0-2082 GCA_039937595.1 Ginsengibacter sp.
TTCGTCCGGTAGCTTCCTTCTTAAAGATGCATTGGAAAAAAGATTGCCGATGCCGCCTTCAATATCCACCCAACTGTCGGCACGGGTTGCGCCAGTCTTGTAGCTGAGCTGGTAAAATTTTTCTTTATGCTCCAAAAGATGAAGCGCCAACGCTTTCAACATTCTTCCTCTTTCCTGGAATGTCATTTTTCTTAATGCAACGCTTCCTGTTTTTCTTCCATAGTCAAGGATAGAAGCGAAATCCAAACCTTCGGTAGTTGCAGTTGCAATTACTTCTCCGTTTACTGCATTGAATAATTGCTGCCCTTCTCCGTCGCCGCTGATCCACCGCCCCAGGATATAATTTCCGAGTTTCATTGGCAAAGATTTTTAATCAAAGTTATTTGAAAATAAATATAGGTAGAAACAGATTGAAAATCATTTTAGAAGATATGCTCCAAATACATACATTGTCAATAAAAAAATACTGCGGTTCTAATGGGCTTCGTGATTCAGGTCTGTTGGAATCTGCCATTGCGTGACAATTTCTGACTTTTGGCGCCGAAGATTTATATCCTTTTGTTTTTGAAAATGGTGCAGCCAGCATTATTAGAAGACGAAGGTCTCATCTTTTGTGCTCAAGATGAGGATTTCTATAATTTTACAATTCTATTTCTACCGGGGAAAAGTCATTTAATGAAATCTTTGAATGGCTCAAAAAAAATTCAAGACGTTCCTGTTCTTTTTCCGATGTAGTAATTCACCGGGTTTGTTTTGAATTTTATGGAGTGGCATTTAACCTTTCTTTAACCATGTAACAAATACATTTGCCAACTTAAACTTATTTATGAAGAAAATTGTTTTTGTAGTTATTTGTTGTTTATTTGTTTCAATGGCTTTCTCACAGGATTCCCTATCTCACACGGCTACAAATACCAAAAAGTTAAATCTGAATAATCATGCGGCGGACCATCTTCTGATACAGTTGAGTTCTGACCATTGGATGGGCATGCCTGATAGCATCAAATCTCATCAAAGTGGCTTATCAAGAGGATTTAATATATATTTCATGTATAATAAACCTTTAAAAAACAACCCTCAATATAGCATCGCGGGAGGCTTAGGAATCAGTACAAGCAATATCATTTTTAAAAAAATGAATGTGGGCGTGAGTGCTACGTCCAATACGCTTCCTTTTACACCTTTGGATTCCAGCAATCATTTTAAAAAATTCAAGTTGGCCACCACTTACCTTCAGATACCTTTAGAATTTAGGTACACCAAAAAGCCGGATGAGCCTAATAAAAGCTTTAAAGCAGCAATAGGTTTGAAAATAGGTACCTTATTAAATGCACACTCAAAAGGGAAGAATCTCCTTGATAAAAATAACCAGGTTATTAATACCTACACTGAAAAAGAAAACAGTAAACGGTTTATTAACGGTACTCAATTCATGGGCACTCTAAGAGTGGGTTATGGCATTTTTTCTCTTTTTGGCTCGTACCAGCTTAATACCATTTTAAAACCCGGCACAGGGCCTGGCATGAGACTTTTTCAGGCTGGCCTTACGATTAGCGGACTATAATTTTTCTTCTGGCGCTATCTGGGATTTTTAAATAAGCTATCCCGATTTTAAAGCGTTCTTGTGCCTTACTTTTGCAAGTAAGTGTTAATGCATATTAAAAGGAAAAACGGAGCATAGTCCAAATCCAATTAAAAAAAGTACGCCTCCCATTAAAAAAAAGTTCGTGCTTCCTTATTTTTCTTCATCAATGCAAAAACGAGAGCCATAAGCAGGTTGATCGCTAGTATCAGATTGCTTTGTTCGTAAATAGACAAAATACCGGTACCCGGCTATAAAACCAATTGCCTCCAGCAGTACGTGCAAGAGAATTTTGGTGCCACCAATTTGTATCGTGAAAGGGAAATCCAATTATAAATTTAAATTATTCAAAATTGATTACACACTTCAATAAAAATCGATTGGTTCTTCAAATATTTTCAGTGGGTACTAATAAATTCGGAGAGCATTTTATCCAACTCAGGCGTAGCAACGGAAGATGAATGAACCATGTCCAATACTTTCTTTGCAACCAATTGCAT